>CANFTU010000170.1 GCA_947450005.1 Comamonadaceae bacterium
CGCTGCTGGGACTGGCCATCGTGGAACACGCGCTGATGATTCTTCCGGTGCCGCTGGAGCGGGTATGGGCATGGGCGCTGGAGCGCCAGCATGTCGCCGTGTTCAGTGCCGCCGCGCCGCTGGAGACCAAATGAACGCACCCACGCCGCCCGAGTTTTTGTCGCCCGTGGACCTGGGGATTGATTCCCCTGCGCGCCAACCCGGGCAACCTCTGGCGGTTGTGATCGGCAGCGGCTTTGGCGGATTGGCCGCAGCCATTCGGTTGAGCGTGCGCGGCTACGCCGTACAGGTGCTGGAAAAGCTCGACGCGCCCGGTGGACGCGCCTATACGCACTACCAGGATGGCTTCACATTCGATGCCGGTCCGACCATCATCACAGCGCCCTTTTTGCTGGAAGAGTTGTGGGCGCTGTGTGGCCGCACCTTCAGCGACGACATCGATCTGCGGCCCATGGATCCCTTCTACCGCATCCGTTTCCATGACGGGACCCACTTTGACTACAGCGGCGACGCAGATGCGATGCTGGAAGAAGTTGCCCGCTTTGAGCCCGGTGACGTGGCCGGCTACCTGCGCTTTTTAGAAGACGCCGAGCGCTGCAAAAAACTGGGCTTTGAAGGCCTGGGCTCGGTGGCCTTTGACAGCCTGGGCGATCTGATCCGCGCCATCCCCGCCTTTGCGCGCATGGGGGCGTGGCGCAGCATTTACAGCCTGGTCGCCAAGCACTTCCAAAACGAGAAGCTGCGCACCGTGATGAGTTTTCATCCGCTGCTGATCGGCGGCAACCCCTTCTCGGTCACCTGCGCCTACGCGCTCATCAATGCGTTGGAGCGGACCTGGGGCGTGCACTCCGCCATGGGTGGCACGGGTGCGATCGTGCGCGGCATGGTCAAGCTGCTGGCCGAGCGCGGCGTGCCGGTGCGATGCAATGCGCCCGTCGTCAAAATCCGCGTCGAGGAGAAACGCGCCACGGGCGTTGAGCTGGCCAACGGCGAGTTCATGGCAGCCGACATCGTGGTCTCCAATGCCGATTCCGCCTGGACTTACAAGCACCTGATCGAACCGCAACACCGCAAAGTCTGGACCGACCGCAAGATCAACAACGGCCGCTATTCCATGGGCTTGTTTGTCTGGTATTTCGGCACCTCGCGCCAGTACCACGATGTACCGCACCACATGATGGTGCTGGGGCCGCGCTACAAAGAGCTGCTCACCGATATCTTCAAGCGCCACAAACTGGCCGATGACTTCAGCCTGTACCTGCACCGCCCCACCGCCACCGACCCCTCTTTGGCGCCGGCCGGTTGCGACACGTTTTATGTGTTGGCACCGGTTCCGCATCTGGACAGCGGTACCGACTGGGCCGTGCAGGCAGAGCCCTACCGCCAGGCGATTGCCGCGCTGCTGGAAGCCAGCGTACTGCCCGGTCTGCAAAGCCACGTCGTGACCTCCAAGGTCACCACGCCGCAGGATTTCCACGACCGCTTGTGGTCGTTCAAAGGCGCGGGCTTCGGCCTGGAGCCACTGCTGCTGCAAAGCGCCTGGTTCCGGCCCCACAACCGCAGCGAAGACGTAGACGGCCTGTACATGGTGGGTGCGGCAACGCACCCCGGTGCGGGCGTTCCCGGGGTTCTCATGTCAGCCAAAGCACTTGAAACGGTGGTACCGCATGTCCTTCCACGATGAGCCCGCAGCGGCATGGGCCGAGAGCGACACATCCAACGGCTTGGGGCCGCACTACGACCTGGACGCCTGCGTCGCGCTGATGCGCGGCGGCTCCAAAAGCTTTTTCGCCGCCAGCAAACTGCTGCCGCCACGCGTGCGCTCGGCCTCCATCGCGCTGTACGCGTTTTGCCGCGTAGCCGATGACGTGGTGGACGAAGGCGACGATCCGGCAGATGGACTTCGCCAGTTGCGCCGCCGCCTGGACTGCATTTACCAGGGCAACCCGGAAAACCACTTGGAGGACCACGCGCTGGCCCTGGTGGTGCACCAGCACAAACTGCCGCGCCCGCTATTGGACGGCCTGCTCGACGGCTTTGGCTGGGACGCGGTGGGCAAGCGCTACGACAGCATGGAAGCCTTGCACGGCTACTGCGCCCGCGTAGCCGGTACCGTGGGCGCGATGATGGCCTGGATCATGGGCGCGCGCGCCAGCAGCACGCTGGCACGGGCCTGCGAGTTGGGCGTTGCGATGCAGCTCACCAACATCGCCCGCGACGTGGGCGAAGACGCCCGCAACGGCCGCATCTACCTGCCACTGGATTGGGTCCGCGAAGAGGGTCTGGACCCGCTAACCTGGCTGCACAACCCGGCGGACCACCCCGCCGTCCGCCGCGTGGTAGCCCGTATGCTGGAACACGCCGATGCGCTGTACCAACAATCCAGCGCCGGCATTGCCGATCTGCCGCGCGACTGCCGCGCCGCCATTCAGGCCGCCCGCCTGATTTATGCCGAGATCGGCCATCAGCTTGTGCGCAGCGGACTCAACTCCGTGGACCAGCGCACCGTGGTGGGATCCGCGCGCAAGATGGCCCTCATCGGGCAGGCGCAATTGCAAGCCGTGTGGGACAAGCCAAGCACCACCTGCCCAGAACCGCTGGAAGGCATCCGTTTTCTGGTCGAAGCCTGCCAGCACGCAACCGCCCCCAGCCACGCGCTGCCCCAAGGCTTCCCCAACCGCAGCGTGACCGAGCGGATTTTGTGGATGATCAATTTATTTGAGCGCCTGAGCACCGAGCGGCGGCAGCAAAGCATGGTGCGCCAGACCATGCATTACGGGCCGGGTTAGGGCCTTCGCGGCATCCGCCAAGGCAGCATCGCCTGCACCACCGGCGAGACCAGCCGGGTGCAATCCAGCGATTCATGAAAGCTGGCGACAGTCTCGCCGAGCAAGCTGCTGCGCAGCACCGCGCGTTGGTAAAACGGCGTGTCTTCGAGTTGTTCGCTCACCTGTACTGGTCCATCGCTGCGCATGCGGCGGGCCACGCGCCATGCGGTGCGCGGCAGCGTCTGGCGCGGCGGCGCGTCGAAATGTTCCACCCGGCCGTCGGGACAAAAGCGCAGCGCCAGCAGCGTGTCAGGGCCGGACTTGTGTTGCACGTCATAGAGCACGGCCACGCTGCCGTCGGCGAGCTGGCTGCGCGACCAATCCCATTCGCGAAACGGGCGGTCTATGGGCTCGTCGCCCTCGTTGGAATCCAGGTAACCGCTGCCGGACCAGCGCTGGGCCGGGTGCTGCAAGTTCACCTCGACCCGCGCCCGCGGTGCCAACGGGCCCCAACGGTGGCGGCCCATGGCGTCCAGCGGGGTGCTGAAGTTGAACAAACCCTGCGGTTCGATGCGCACACTGCCCTGCACGCGGCGCGGAATCGGCACGGTGACTTCGTCGATGGCTATGTGCAGCGCTTGTCCGTCCCAACGCAGCTGGCTGGGGCCGATGGTGTAGCGGTGCGCCTCGCGCTGGCAGTGGCGCCCGCCACGCTCGGTCATGGTCCAACGGCCCGACAAGGGCGGTGCGTGGGTGCGGTACAGGGCGACGTTGAGGGTGCAGAAATTTTCGGGATCGGCCAGCCCGCCGGCACCGCGCGCCCAGGCGTAATAGGGTGAGAACACGCTGCCGACAAAGGCGATGATGGTCAGGCCATAGGCCCCGTCGTCGCTCAGGGCGTCGACATACCACCAGAGGTAGCCACCGGGTGGAACCGCCTGGTCGAATTGCGGTGCGCCATCAGCGCTTCGGCCGCCAGTTGGCCCGACATGGCCGCCATGGGAACCCCCGGCCCCGGGTGCACGCTGCCCCCCGCCAGGTACAGCCCCGCGATCCGGCTGGCCGAGTTGGAACGCTGGAAGGCCGAACCCCAGCCGTGCGTCGCCTGGCCATACAGCGCCCCGCCCGTGGCCGGGAAAAGCCGGTCGAATTCCACCGGACTGGTACGCACCACCGGCGGCTGCGCCAGGTCGAGCTTGAGGCCACATTGCTGCAAAAGGTCTTGGGTTCGGGTTTGGCATAGCTGCAGATCTTCCGCTTGAAGCAAATCGGTATCGCCCACGGCCGGTGCGTTGACCAGGCACAACAGGCGCTCGGGTCCGTCGGGCACCGCACCCAGCCCCCGGTCCTGCGCGCAGATGTACACCGTGGGACGCTGGGGCAGCGTGCGGGCTGTGAAGATGTCGTCGAACTCCGCGCGGTAGTCCGACTGGAAAAAGACGTTGTGCCGGTCCAAGTCGAAGCCGTTGGTGGGTATGCAGGCCGACCAGGTCAGCGCCGAAAGCGAACGGGTGCGCGCCGGGCCCGGCACCGCCTCGCGCACCTCGTTGCCCAGCAAACCGGTGCGCAACGCCGCCACGTCACCATTGAAGACCACCGCATCCGTTTCCAGCCGCAGGTCATTGCCGCACTGTACGGCGCGCACAGCGCCGCCCTGCACCTCGATGCGTTCGCACGGGGTATTGAAGTGGAACTGCACGCCGCGCGCCTGCGCCAAGGTTTGCAGGTTTTGAACGAGCGCGTACATGCCGCCCCGGATGGCCCAGACGCCATCCATCTCGACCTGCGCGATCAACATCAGCGTGGCAGGCGCCTGCCAGGGCGAGGAGCCGCAGTAGGTGGCGTAGCGGGCGAACAACTGGCGCATGCGCGGGTCGCGGAAATGCCGCCCCAGGCTGTCCCACAGACTGCGCGTGGGGCCCAGGCCCATCAGCACACCCAGGCC
>CANFTU010000171.1 GCA_947450005.1 Comamonadaceae bacterium
GGGTAAAAAATCCCCATGGCATTGCTGCCGCCGCCTACGCAGGCGACCACGGCGTCAGGCTGCTCATGCGCAGCTTTCATGCGCGCCAGCATGGCCGGCATTTGTTCAATGCATTCTTGCCCGATCACGCTTTGGAAGTCGCGCACCATCATGGGGTAGGGATGGGGTCCGGCCACGGTGCCGATGATGTAGAAGGTGTTGTCCACATTGGCGACCCAATCGCGCATGGCTTCGTTCAAAGCGTCTTTGAGTGTCTTGCTGCCGCTTTCAACGGGAACCACGGTGGCGCCCAGCAGTTTCATGCGGTAGACATTGGGGCTTTGGCGCTTGACATCTTCGCTGCCCATGTAGACCACACATTCCAGGCCGTAGCGCGCGCAAATGGTGGCCGTGGCCACGCCGTGCTGGCCGGCACCGGTTTCGGCAATGATGCGCGGCTTGCCCATGCGCCGGGCCAGCATGGCCTGGCCGATGGTGTTGTTGATCTTGTGTGCGCCGGTGTGGTTCAGGTCTTCACGTTTGAGGTAAATCTGCGCGCCGCCGATTTCGCGGCTGATGCGGGCGGCGTGGTAGACCGGGGATGGGCGGCCGACAAAGTGGGCTAGTTCGGATTTGAATTCCGCGATGAATGCGGGGTCGTGCTGGTACTGGGCGTACGCCGCTTTCAGTTCATTGATGGCGTGGGTCAGCGTCTCGGAGACAAAACTGCCGCCGTAGGTGCCGAAGTGGCCCCGCGCATCGGGTTGGTCGTAAGTGGACATGGGTCAGTGCTTTCCTGCAAGGTGGTGGTCGGCGGCGCGAACCGCAGCGACAAATTGGTGAATTTTGGCGGGGTCTTTGATGCCCTTGAGGGTTCCACCCCCCGGCGCATCGGCTTCGACCCCGGAGCTGACGTCAAGCGCCAGCGTGCGGCAGCGCGGACGCAGCAGCGTGATGCCGTTGCCCACATTTGCAGAGTCGAGTCCACCACTCAAGACGAGGTGAGCGTCGACGTTTGGAGGAAGCAGTGACCAATTAAAAACCTTACCGCCCCCGCCGTAACCCGCAACATGCGCGTCCAGCAAGAGGGCCTGAGCCTCGGAATAATGTTGGGCATATTCTAGGAGGTTGAAGTCCGCGCTCTGCGGGCTGTCATCGATCCGGGCCGCCCGGATAAAGGGCCGACCCGATTGGCGCGCTACTGCCATGCAATGGGCGGCGGTCTCATCCCCGTGGAATTGTGCCCAGGCCCCCGGCACCAGAGCCAGGGCTGCCACGGCATCTTCGGCGGAATGGTTCACGAACAGCAGCACCGTCGTCACAAATGGCGGGAGTAAACGCGCTAACGCTGCGGCCCTGATGGGCGTGACGGCACGGGGGCTGGCGCCATACAAGACGAAGCCTATCGCGTCCACCCCGGCTGCGACTGCGGCTTGCACATCGACCTCGCGGGTGAGGCCGCAGATTTTGATGCGGGTGCGTTGGAGTGCAGGCGTGGACATCAGGGCAGCCAGTCAAAGGTGGGGGTTTGTACGGGAAGCGACCAGCTTGGATCGTAGCGGGGGCCCAGAAAGTACAGACCATCCGGCGAGAAGGTGGGCGCAGCGGCACGGCGGTCGCGCGCGGCCAGAACCTCGGCCATCCAGCCGGGGGGCTTTTTCCCCTGGCCGATCTGGACCAGGCACGCCATGATGTTGCGGATCATGTGGTGCAGAAAAGCGTTGGCCTCAAAGTCAAAGCGCCAGTACGCGCCGCGTCGGTGGATATCCAGGGACAGCATGGTTTTTACGGGCGACAGAGCCTGGCACTGCGAGGCCCTGAAGGAGCTGAAATCCTGCTCTCCCAGCAGGTAGTTCGCTGCCTCTGCCATGGGGCTCTGTTCCATCTCGCCAAAGGCCCACCCCACGCGGCCGGCTTCGACGCTGGGCCGAATTTCTGACTGCAGCAACACGTAGCGATAGCGGCGGGACTGCGCGCTGGCGCGGCAATGAAAAGCAGGATCGACTTCGCGGGCCCATTGCACGGCAATGTCGCGCGGCAGGTAGGAATTGGTTCCCCGCACCCAGGCATGCGAGGAGCGCTGCAGCGGCGTATCGAAGTGCGCCACTTGCATCAGCGCATGGACGCCGGCATCGGTGCGACCGGCGCAGAGGGTGGAGACGGGGTTGTCGCAGAATTGCCGGAGCGCAGACTCCAACTTGTCCTGCACGGTCAGTCCCGACAACTGGCTTTGCCAGCCCTGGTACGCGCCGCCGTTGTAGCTCAGGCCCAGTGCGATACGCGGCATGCGGAATCAGCCCTGCACCGGCCTGCGGTGCGTGTGGTGCCCATCAAGTTATTTGAGCGAGCAGTTGCTTGGCCTGCTCCAACTGAGCGCCTTGGGCGCGCTCGATCACTTCGTTCAACAGGATACGTGCACCAGCGCCATCGTTGACCGCCATAAATTCCTTGGCCAGCTCGATTTTCTGGTCCAACAAGCGGGAACCCTCATCGCCAGCGGAGGTGCTCCACGGTTGCGCCGTGTCCAGAAGCGCCTTGCCGTCCGGCGTTAACGCCAGATTTTGGGAGCTGAATTCAAAGCCAAGCGGTTGAATCTGGGTGCTGGGGCGGAAGTCTTGCGACGCAGTTGCCGCCGGCTTGGACAGGTTCAAATCCAACCCCGCCGGGAATTCCATGGGGAGGGGTCTGACACCCGGGGACGGGGATGCTCCCGCATCCAAACTGCCGGGGCTCGCGTGGTTGTGGTACAGCGGGTTGTTGCCATCCAACAGGGCCCCTAACTCACACACCTTGAGCCACTGCGGCCCCTGAGAGTCCAGATAGGTCGACATGGTTTGCGCGATGTCCGCAAAACCCTCTGCGTCACCGCGGAGCACAAAAATATCCAGAAGCTTTTGGTGCAGCTCGACCTTGTTGGGTGTCACGCCCAAGGCCTCGCGCAGAATCTCCTCGGCCTGTGCATCACGACCGTAGGCCAGGTAGACATCCGCCTCCGCCACCGCATCCAAGCTGTCGCTGGGTTTGAGCTGGCTGTCTGAGAAGAGCACGCTGGGTGGCGATGGTGGGGCGGGTGGTTCTTGCCCAGCGACTGTGGACTCTTCAAAACCCGCAGCCAATGACGGTTCGCGTGATCCTAGGCTAGGTTGGGCCTCTTCTGCCGTTTGGCCATTGGCCGGCTCAGAGGGTGGGACCTCATCGCCACCGCCTGTGGGGCTGGAGCGCAGGCGGACGACCAGCCAGGCCCCGAGCAAAAGCACCAGCGCTCCGGCGCCCGCCAAGGTCGTGCTGTCCAGCGCTTGCAGGGCTTGTAAAACCGGCTCCCACGGCGCATCGGCCGCCGGCGCAGGTACCGGGGCTGCAACCGCAGGTGCTGGTGGTGTTGCGGCCGGCTCTTCTTTCGCCGGGGTCGCAGGGGCGACTGACCCGGCCGCTTCCGACGTTTTGGCTGCCGCCTCTTTCAGGGCCTCAATATTTTTTGCCAGCTCGGCTTTGCGCTCGCTGTCTTCCTTGGCCTGCATCTCGGCTGCTAACTTCTCCGCTTCGGCCTTATCCTTTTCCTTCGCTGCACCCAGTTTCAGTTCGTCCTGGCCACCAGACGCTTTGGCGGTCTCGGGCGCGGGGCCCACCTTCTTGCTGGTGCTGCGGCCTTCGCTGGCCGTGGTTGATGGTGCGTCCGCCCGGCCGGCGGGCGCGGCTCCAAGCTTCTTCCGCCATGCCGCGTACGCAGCCGCTTGGCGTGCCACTTCACGCGCAGCAGCAGAGGCAGACACTGATTCGGGTTCTGGCAGAGGCTCCAGTGCCAGTTTGGCCCCCGCCTTCAAGCGGTTGATATTTTGACCAACAAAGGCGTCCGGGTTCGCCCGCAACAGGGCCAGCATCAATTGCTCTGTGGTGAGGTTGTCGGTTCGCAGCCGCGCAGCGATTTGCCGCGCAGTCTCGCCTTTTTGGACCCATGCGCTACGTCGCGTCGGGACTGCCGCGCTGCTTGGCGGCAGGGATTCCAGCGCAGCCTTGGCCTCGTTGGTCGAAGCCGTTACTTCGGGCCCGGTTGAAGCCGCAACTGGTGGAATTTTTTCAGGTACGAGCACCACCGATGGTGCAGCGCCGACGATCGAACCTGTTTCGGTTTTGGTTTTTTCGGGCGCTGCCGGGGGGTCGATGAATAGCGTGAACCCCCGCACCATTTTTCCGGTGCTCCATCGAACATCCAGCAAAACCTGCAGGACCGGCTCATTGACGGGCTGCTCTCCGACGAGCCGGACGGCGATATTGCCGCCGCTTTGGCGCTGTAGCGATACTTTCAGACCTTTCAGCACGGGGCTGAAATCCAGATTTCCTGCGGCATATGCCTGCAAAGGTGCAATCTCTACGGTCAGGGAGTCTGCCTCCGCGTCGGTGACGGCGCTGATGTCAAGTTCCGCCCGCAGGCCTTGCCCCATGCTGGACTGCACCGTCGCTTTACCCACTGAAAGTGCCCAGGCGCCTCCCGCCAGGCAATAGCTCAAGGCGACCAAGAGGCTGCCCGTCAGCGCGCGAGACAAGAGTTTCCTATTCATCATGGGGCAGGTCTTTCAATCGGTACCGGAATCGGCCACTGTCTGTAGAGCGACCGCGAGCGCACCATTATCGCTCCAACAACTTTTGCTAATCCAGCAGGATGCGCAGCATGCGGCGCAAGGGTTCTGCAGCACCCCAAAGCAGTTGGTCACCGATGGTGAA
>CANFTU010000172.1 GCA_947450005.1 Comamonadaceae bacterium
CGCCAGCAGCACCTCGGGCACAAACAGAATGCCGTCGCGGAAATCCACACCCACAATGCGCATGCCTTCCACCAAGGCGTCGTCCAGCACCCGGCTGGCCGACCAGCCACGGGACAACAGGATGTTGGTGGCCTCAATCACCTCGTCGCGCAGGCCGTTGTACAGATCGTCATGAACCTGCTCGGTGAGCTCCTCGTCGTTCAGCGAGCTCAAATCCAGATCGTCAAATTCTTCAGCCAAAGCAGACTCCTCAATGGTGCGCCGCAGGGTGGCGGTTGGCGGGATGGGAAAAATAGTACGGTTCGCACTGCAAAACCCCTTGCAGTTTAGCGACGTGCGATTGTCGCGATACGACAGCACTCTGTGGGGGACGCAATGCGAGCAATTGTCCAGTTGCCCATGCGGCGCGCATGCCCAACCCCCTACGCTTCAGCGTCCGATCGCGGCACAGCGCCTTCCAAAATCTGGCGGCGGCTGTTCTTGCGTTCCGCGCTGGGCGTGTGCCCGAAGAGGTCCCGGTAGCACTTGGAGAAGTGCGGCGGCGACTGAAAACCGCAGGCCACCGCAATTTCCATGATCGACATGCCGGTCTGCAGCAACAAGCTGCGGGCTCGGCGCAGGCGCATATCCAGGTAGTACTTGGTGGGCACTTCGCCCACATAGCGTTTGAACAAGCGTTCAATCTGCCGGCGCGACACACCCACCAGCGATGCGATTTCATCCAACGACAGCGGCTCTTCGAGGTTGGCCTCCATCAGCGCGGCGGCCTCGATCAGGTTCTCATGGAACAAGCCCACACGGGACATCAAGGGCACATGCTGGCGGTCCTGGTCGTTGCGGATCCGTTCCAGAATGAACTGGTCCGAAATCATGGGCGCGATGTTTTTCCCGAGATGGCCTTTGATGATGTGCAGCATCAAGTCCAAGGGCGCCACGCCGCCGGTGCAGGTGTAACGGTCACGGTCAATGGCGAAAAGTTGGCGGGAAAAAATGACTTTGGGGAATTTTTCTTCCAGCGCGGTCATGTTCTCCCAATGCACCACGGCTTTGTATTTGTCCAGCAAGCCGGCCTTGGCCAAGGCATAGCCGCCGGTACACAAGGAACCCAGCGCCATGTTGCGCTGCCCGATCTTGCGTAAAGCAGCCACCACGGGCGGCGTACACGCGGCCTCAATCTCCACGCCACCACACACAAACACAATGTCAGCCTGGCCAATCGCATCCAGGGCCACCGTCGGCGACAAGGTCAGGCCATTGCTGGCCGGCACCGACTGACCGCCCAGGCTGGCCAGCGTCCATGTGTAGACGTTTTGCTGGCTGATCCGGTTGGCCATACGCAAAGCCTCGACCGCGCTGGACAAGGCAATCATCGAATACTGCGGCAGGGTCAGGAAGACGTAGTGGTAGCCCGTATGGGCCCGAACCGAAGCGTTTTCAGCGTTTTTCATGTCGCAATTAGAACGCATTTACCGTGGCAACTGCCACGGGTTCCATCCGAGTAAATGAGGGCCTTCAGGCCAAACCTGCTGGGGCAAAATAGTTCTCAGCGGAGGCTATTTCGCTACGGCCACCCGAACATTTCAGATCAAACCATGAACCAACCGCTGCCCATCCGTCCAAAAATTTGCGTTCTGGCTGATATGGAGCAAGCGCTTGCACGCCTGGCCGATTGGAGCGCGGTCCACGCACTGGCGGATGTGGAATTCATCCACCAGCCCCCGTCTGGTGCAGCGCTGCGCGCACGCATCGTCGACGCCGACGCCCTGGTTCTTATGCGTGACCGGGTTCCCATGGATGCCGCCTTGATCCATGACCTGCCCCAATTGCGCTATGTGGTTTTCACCGGCACCCGCAACACCACCTTGGATGTGGCCGCGCTGCAAGCCCGCGGGATTCCGGTCAGCCATACCGAATGGGGCCCATCGAAAGACAGTACCTGCGAAATGACCTGGGCATTGATCCTGGGGGCCTTGCGGCAAATGGAACTGGAAACCGCCCGGTTGAGGGCCGGCCAATGGCGCCCGGCTGAACCGGGCCCATTGGGCGGGGTGTTGCACGGCCAAACCCTGGGCTTGGTCGGGCTGGGTGAAATTGGCAGCCGGGTTGCCCGCGTCGGACAGGCCTTCGGTATGCAGGTCCTGACCTGGAGCCCCAACATGACCCCCGAGCGTGCGGCGGCCCACGGCGTGCAAGCGGTGAGCCTGGAGACGCTGCTGGCGCAATCGAAAATTGTCAGCCTGCATTTGGTTCCCTCCCCGGCGACACGGGGCCTGTTGAATGCCGAGCGCTTGGCCACCATGCGGGATGACGCGATTCTGGTCAATTCGTCCCGTTCTGCGCTGATCAACCACCAGGCGCTATGCGCCGCACTGCAGCGGGGCAGGCCCGCATTCGCCGCGCTCGATGTGTTTGATGTGGAGCCCTTGCCGGCGGACGACCCCTTGCGCGCCTTACCAAACGCACTGCTGACCCCGCACCTGGGCTTTGTCACCGAGCCGGTCTTTGCGCGCTTCGCGCAAGGCGTGGTCGAGGGTTTACTCGCGTGGCTGCGTGCCGAAAAGCCGCCGAGAATGCTAAGCTGAATCTTTTCGCCACCCCCGTCAATCTGGAGGACTTCGTATGCGCAAGTTGTTTTTTTCGATGATCAGTGGCTGCATGGCGCTCGCCACACTGGCAGTCCCCAGCCTGGGCGTGGCGCAGGCATGGCCAACCAAGCAGGCCATCAAGTTGGTGGCGGTGTTCCCGCCCGGCGGATCGGTCGACCAGGTGGCACGCATCCTCGGCCCGGCACTTTCGCAGCAGCTGGGACAGTCGGTCGTTGTAGAAAACAAGGGCGGCGCATCCGGCACCATCGGCACCGCCGCAGTTGCAGCCAGCGCACCGGACGGCTATACATTTGCGGTGGTTTTCGACACCCACGGCGTGAATCCCAGCCTGATACCCGGCCTGCCATACGACACCAAAAAAGACCTGTTCCCTATCATTTTGGTTGGCACTGCACCCATGGTGCTGGCAACCAACGTCAACTCGGAATACAAAACTTTCGCCGACGTGGTGAACGCCGCCAAGAAAAAGCCTGGCCCGAGCTACGGCAGCATTGGCTCGGGAAGCCTGGGGCATGTCTCCATGGCGCTGCTGGGCAAGAACAACAATTTGGACTTCGGGCACATTCCCTACAAAGGCGGCGGCCCGCTCATGAACGATGCGTTGGCTGGACATGTGCCCCTGGCCATCGGGTCCGTGTTCCTGATCAAGCCGCATGTTGATAACAAACTGATGCGGCCCCTGGCAGTCACGACAACCAAGCGCGCAGCGGATTTGCCTTCGGTGCCAACCATTGCGGAAAGCGGCTTCGCCGGATTTGACGCCCCGGCATGGTGGGCGGTACTGGCGCCGGCCAAAACCCCGCCAGACATCCTCAAGCGCATGAACGAAGAGCTCAACAAAGTCCTGCAAAACGCAGACATCAAAAAGCGGCTAGATTCGCAGGGGATTGATATCGTCGGCGGGACCCCGGAAGCTGCGCGCGTGTTCATTGACCGGCAGATTGATATCTGGGCGAAGGTCGTCAAAGACAACGAGATCAAAGCAGACTAAGGGGGGGGAGAGAAATGGTGCGGCTGGCAGGAATTGAACCCACGACCCCTTGGTTCGTAGCCAAGTACTCTATCCAACTGAGCTACAGCCGCACTGCGGGCGATTGTAGCATCGGGACTGCATGGCCCAAGGCCTAAGGCGGCGCGGCAGACCCATGATGCGACTCGCAGCTTCATCTCATCACATCCTTATGGAGAACCAGCAATGGACAGACGTCATTTTTTCGAGAGCAGCGCGGTGGCGTCAACCGGCGCTTTGGTCGGCATGAGCGGCCACGCGGCGGCGGCGCAAACTGTGAAGACACCCTTTGAAGTGGCGGGTGTTTACATCCCGGTGGTGGACTCCGATGAGTTCTTTCCTGTGCGCCGGATTTACTGCATCGGGCGCAACTACGCGGCGCACGCGCGCGAAATGGGATCGGATCCGACCCGTGAACCGCCCTTCTTTTTTCAAAAGCCAACGGATGCTGTGCAGTTCGTCCCCCAAGGAACAGTTGCCGACCATCCCTACCCCACTCTGACCAAAAACTACCACTACGAGGCCGAACTCGTCGCAGCCTTGCACAAGGGCGGACGCAACATTGCAGTTGCCGATGCGCTGAACCATGTGTACGGCTACACGCTGGGCCTGGACATGACCCGCCGCGATTTGCAACGCGCCTTGGGCGACGAGAAAAAGCCATGGGAGATTGGCAAGAGCTTTGACCACTCCGCCCCCCTGGGCGCAATCCATAAAGTCGGCCAGACGGGCCATTTTTCACAAGGTGCCATCTGGCTCAAAGTCAACGGCCAGCTCAAGCAGAATGCCAACCTGAACCAAATGATCTGGTCGGTCGCCGAGCAAATCAGCAAACTCTCTGAAGCGTTTGAACTCTTTCCAGGGGATATTATTTTCTCAGGCACTCCTGAGAACGTTGGCCCGGTGGTGCGCGGAGACGTGATCGACATGCATATCGACGGACTGCCCAACCTGAGCGTCAAAATCGTCTGACGCGGCCTTTCGCGCGGTGGCAGTCAAACTCCGCCGTGCGGATGCGTGGGGTCTACCCACAGCACGGTCTGTGGCCGCTCCGCAGGTTCAATGTCCAA
>CANFTU010000173.1 GCA_947450005.1 Comamonadaceae bacterium
GTGGACGGCATGGAATACAAAGTCTTCTATCTGCAAAACGGCACGGGCCAACCCGTTATCTGCCAGCACACTGAGGGTTGCCACAACCACCAGTGGCGCCGATTGCTGGAGGACGAAGACATCACCAAGCACTACAACGTGATCGCCTATGACCTACCGCGTCACGGCAAGTCCGATCCGCCGCACAACTCCAAATGGTGGGAGTCCGAGTACAAGCTGACTGCAGATCACTACGTCAACTTCATCGTCAAGCTCTGCGATGCGCTGGAACTGCGCGACCCCATTTTTATGGGCTCTTCGTTTGGCGGCAATGTGGCACTGCAATTGGCGTTGCGCCACCCGGATCGCTTCAAGGCGGTGATTCCGGTAGAGGCCAGCGACTACGCGCCGGGATTTTTCCTGGACTGGTGGCGGCACCCCCATTCCAACGCGGCGCAGGTGTGCGCCAGCGGGGTGTGGGATCTCATGGCGCCGCAGTCGCCTGAAATGGATCGCTGGTTGACCTGGTTTTATTACAGCCAGGGCTCCGAGTCATTCAAGGGCGATTTGTATTTCTACTCAGTCGACCATGACCTGCGCGAAGACCTAGAGCGCATCGACGGCCGCAAGTGTCCGGTAATCATGATGACCGGCACGTACGACTACCTGACCACGCCGGAAATGACCGAAAACACTGCTCGACGCATCAAGGGTGGCGTCTACATTGAGATGGAAGACATCGGACATTTCCCGATGAGCGAGAACTATCCCGTCTTCAAGGTCTATCTCAAAGAAGCGCTGCGCATCATCCGCGAGCGCAAGGGCTGAAACCGGTATGCGTCCGGCCCGTATCCGTGCTCTCGCTGAACAGGCGCTGGTCATACACCAGCCCGGTTGCGATGCGGTGGATTTGCCCGCGCCCTTGACGCCTGGGCCGGGGCTGGACCGCGATGATTTCATCCGCTACGGGCTGGCGCTGCGCCCCGGCTATGACCGGCTGGGCCGGGTGCTGGGGCAGCTTGCCGGTTTGCTCATCCTTGCGCGGCTGGGTAGCCGTTTTGAATCTGATTGGCCCACCGTTGCGACCGTGGTCGAGCAGGCGCTGCATGCCGAGTCCGAGTTGCGCGGCGTTGCTGCGCCGGTGGGCGCGCAGCGGCACCACGCTTGCCTGCTGGGCGCTCTGCAGGCGACTTTGGCCGTGGTGCGCGCTTTCGGTCAGACAATGCCACGGGGCGAGGGTTTGCACACCCGCCTGGACGCCTGGACCCGCGATCTGCAAGCGGCAGGGCGCACGCTCAGCGGCTGCGCCATCGAAGGTCTGGGCTTGATGCCGCTGGACTTCAGCCAGGCCTGCTGCAGCTGTGCTGCGGCACCTGTGGCTGCCACGACCACCTATTGAACACCCCGCATACATCAGGAATTTTCATGTCGCAATACTCCATATGGGTCCTGGAATACGCGTACGTCAGCCAGTGCGCGGTCAGTAGCGTGATCTATGGCGCGCACAACCAGGGCATCCGCAAGCTGCCGTACTGCTACGTTCTGATTAAGAGCAAGGACCATATCGCCATGGTGGATGTCGGCTACAACGACAAAGAGTACGGGCGCTACATCGCCCAAAAATTCCTGGTAGAAAACTGGCATTCACCCGCCGACGTGCTGGCGCCTTGCGGCATCCGTCCGGAGGACGTGGACACCATTTTTATCACCCACGCCCACTTTGATCACATGGGTAACACGGACGCGTTTCCCAATGCCACTTTTTATATCCAGGAACGTGAGCTGAGCAAATGGATATGGGCCATGTCCTTGCCAGACCGGCTGCGTTACATGATGGTGGCGACCGATCCATCGGATGTCTTGCGCGCAGCTGATTTGGCCCGCCAGGGCCGCTTGCGCTTGGTGCAAGGGGACATGCAGGACGCCATTCCTGGTATCGACCTGCACGCCGCCCCAGATACTCATACCTATGGCTGCCAGTGGGTCCATGTGCGAAACGACATGCAAACCCAATCACGGGACGGTTGGGTGCTGGCTGGTGATTTGATTTACGTGTATGAAAACCTCGAAGGCACCGGTGGCGACAAAATGTATGTACCCGTTGGGCTGGCTCTCGGCAGCATCACCAACTTGGTGATGACCACAGAGGACATCATGAAGTCCGTCGACTACGAGGTCAAGCGTGTGATTCCTGTTCACGAGGAACGCTTGAAGGAAGTCTTTCCTTCGCGCGTGTTGGCCAACGGGTTGCGCATCAGCGAAATTTGTCTGGCCAGTGGACAAAAATCCCTGGTTTCCTGATTCATTTGATTCCACCCCTGACCTATCCATGGCATTCATCCAGTACATCACCCAGATTCACCTTGACTTTGGTGCGATCTCCAAGCTTCGTGAGGAGTGCGAGCGTACGCGGATGCGCAAGCCGCTCATCGTCACCGACGCGGGCGTTCGCGCCGCCGGGGTGCTCGACCGGGCCTTAGCGGCCTTGGGCGATCATCCCTGTGCGGTCTTTGATCAAACGCCTTCCAACCCAACCGAGGCGGCGGTGCGCGCGGCCGTGGCGCTGCTCAAAAAAGAAGGTTGCGATGGACTGATTGGCGTGGGCGGCGGCTCCAGTCTGGACCTTGCCAAAGGGGTTTGCATTGCAGCCACCCATGAAGGTCCGCTGAAAACCTACGCCACCATTGAGGGCGGCAGTCCCAGGATCACGGAGCGCGTGCTGCCCTTCATCGCAGTGCCGACAACGGCGGGCACGGGCAGCGAAGTGGCGCGTGGTGCCATCGTCATCGTTGACGATGGGCGCAAACTGGGGTTCCACAGCTGGTTTTTGGTGCCGAAGACGGCCATTTGCGATCCCGAGTTGACCCTTGGCTTGCCGCCTATGCTGACTGCGGCCACCGGCATGGATGCAATTGCGCACTGCATGGAAACGTTTATGGCACCGGCGGTCAACCCGCCCGCAGACGGCATTGGCCTGGACGGACTGGCCCGTGGCTGGGGCCATATCGCGCGCGCCACCGCCAACGGTGGTGATCGCGAGGCGCGCTGGAACATGATGAGCGCCAGCATGCAAGGTGCACTTGCCTTCCAGAAGGGGCTGGGATGCGTACACAGCCTGAGCCACAGTTTGGGCGGCGTGAATCCCCGTTTGCACCACGGCACCCTGAATGCCCTGTTTTTGCCGGCTGTGGTGCGTTTTAACGCTGCTGCGCCATCGATTCAAAATGAGCAACGGTTGCAGCGCATGGCGCAAGCCATGGGGCTGGGAGCTTGCGACGCCGGCGGAGACGCGATAGCGGACGCGATTCGCGCTATGAATGCCCGCCTGGGCCTGCCCGCTGGTCTGGGGGCGCTGGGCGTGACCGCCGAGCTGTTCGAGCGCGTGATCGATGGTGCGATGGCCGACCATTGCCACAAGACCAACCCGCGCATCGCGACCCGGGACGACTACCGCGAGATCCTCGACGCGTCGATGTAGGCGCCGCACACGGTGGCCCGCGCTGCGGGTTATGGTGCGCGGGCGTGTGGCCATAATGCGCCTTGATTCAAGACCTCGAAAGCCCGCGTGGACGCTTTACTGATTTCAACCGGCATTGTTGCCCTCGCCGAAATTGGCGACAAAACCCAGCTCTTGGCTTTTTTACTGGCCGCCAGGTTCAAAAAACCGCTGCCCATCATCGCGGGCATTTTGTGTGCAACCGTGGTGAACCACGGGCTAGCCGGCGCGCTGGGCGCTTGGATTACGGCGAGCTTGAGCCCCGAAATCTTGCGCTGGGTTTTGGGGGCATCCTTTCTCGGAATGGCCGTGTGGACCCTGATTCCAGACGAGATCGAAGACGACGAAGGCGACATCGCCGGGCGCTGGGGCGTTTTCGGGGCGACGCTGATCACCTTTTTTCTGGCCGAGATGGGCGATAAAACGCAAATCGCCACCATCGCCATGGCGGCCCATTTCCCTGACCCGGTGTTGGTGGTGCTGGGCACCACCTTGGGCATGCTGATCGCTGATGTGCCCGCGGTCTTTATTGGCGACCGCCTGTCCGCGAAGATCCCGATGCGCCTGGTGCATGGCCTCGCTGCCGCCTTGTTCGCCGTTCTGGGGGTGGTGACGCTCCTGGGTGCCGGGGCGAATTGGGGCTTGTAGACGGCTCCCGGGCGGTATATTCGACACCCTTTCTCACCCACTCGACACCACGATTGCCAGGAGTTGCCATGAACTCGATCACCAACGTGCGCTCTGCGCCCGCAGCGCCGGCCGCCAAACCGGTGCCCAAGCGGGTAGCCGACGATGCCACGTCGGAGCGCACCCAGGCGCAGGCACGCGCAGCCCAGGTCAGCCAGGCGCGTGACCAACTGGACCGCGTGCAAGCGGAGCGGCGCACAACGTCCACCCCCCCTAAAGAAAAGGGTCGTTACGTGGACCGCCACGCGTGAAATCCCCCGCTTCCAAGTCGTATCCCTCGCTCGAGCAGCTGATTGGCCGCACGCCGTTGGTGGCGTTGCAGCGCATCGGCGCGGCCAACGCTGCTCCGCGCAAAAACGTGGTTCTGGGTAAGTTGGAGGGCAACAATCCTGCGGGTTCGGTGAAAGACCGCCCGGCGCTTGCCATGATTGCGCGGGCGCAGGAACGCGGTGATATTGCGCCCGGTGACACGTTGATTGAAGCTACCTCGGGCAATACCGGCATCGCCTTGGCCA
>CANFTU010000174.1 GCA_947450005.1 Comamonadaceae bacterium
GCCCAGACTGGCCGCCAGCCGGGGGATATCGCGCAAAAAGAGCTGGTCTTGTAATGCCTTGGTCGCCGTGGACACCAGCACCCGAGCGCCGCTGAGCAGGGCTGGCGCCAGGTAAGCGAAGGTTTTACCCACTCCCGTCCCTGCTTCGACCACCAGGGCGCCGCCGCCCTGCACAGTGCGCGCTACGGCCAGCGCCATATCGGTCTGCCCCGTACGCGGCACAAACCCCGGCAAATCCCGCACTAAGGGGCCGTCGGACGCAAACACCTGGCGCACGGCGGCAATCAGCGGCACGTGGAATTCAATTCAGTGAGACGACGGTAATGGCACCGACGGGGAACCTTTTTGTTCCCGTAGGCGACGCTCACGCTCTGCAATTCGCTCTTCCAGTTCCTGCTGCTTGCGGGCAAGGGCGGATTCTTTGGGCTGAGCGGCAGCGGGCGCCGGGGTGCTGGGTAGCGGTTTGCTGGCGGCCTTGAGCGGAACCGCGATGATGGTCGCGGAGTGGGAGGCGCGCTTTTCATCCAACGCGCGCTGCCGCGCCTCGGTTCCCGACACGCCTGACGCAGCAACAGATGCATGTTCCGCGCGCTTCTGCTCCAAAGCGCGTTGCCTAGCCTCTGGACCGGCCACAGCCCCAGCTGACGCAGCAACCGCCGCATGCGCAGCACGTTTATCTTGCAAAGCCCGGGCTTTTTCCGCTTGACCCTCAGATAGAGAAGCATCGGCAGCGACCGCGGCATGCTCGGCCTGCTTTTCCAAGAGCGCACGCTCTTTTTCAGCCTGTGCGGCGGCGCGGTCCTGCGCCTCCAACTCCAAATCGGCGCGGTCTTGCAGGCGCTGAGCCCGGTCAGCCTCGCGCTGCACGCGTTCGGCGACACGCGCCTGGCGTTCCAACTCCTCGGTTTCCCGCTCCGCGTTGCGCTGCACAGCGTCCTGTTCGCGCTGGGCACGTTCCGCCAGGCGGGCTTGCCGGTCCAACTCCTGCTGGGCCGCCGTCTCCTGCCGCGCTTGCGCGGCGCGCGCCGCTTCTTGCTCGAGCAATACGCGTTGCTGCTGCGACAGCGCCAGCTCCTGCTGCTTGATAAGCGCTAAGGCCATGCGACGCGAGCGCGCCACATCCGCCCGGCAGGCATTCACCAGAAAACGGCCGTAGCAGGCGCTGTCCCTTTGGTTGTGCTCCGCATTCACCGTTACGCGCTGCAACTGCAGCGCATCCATTTGATTCGACAGCTCGGGATCGGAGATGTCGACACCCAAGGTCAGCGCCGGCAAAACGGCACAGGCGAGCGCCAAGGTGCGCGCAACCCAGCGGACATGGCGCGGCCTCATACCAAAGCCGTATCCACTTGCCGCGGGCCCGCCACACCAAAATCTGCGGCCGTCATTTCGTGCAGGCGCGAGACGGTGCGCGGAAACTCGTGGGACTGCGGACCCTGCAGATACAAACCTTCCGGCTGCACCGCCGCAGAAACCACCAAGCGCACCTGGCGGTCATACAGCACATCAACCAGCCAGGTGAGCCGGCGCGCTTCAGAGGCCATATCCGCGTTCATCACCGGCACATCGCTGACAAAAACCGCATCAAAGCGCGCCGCCAATTCCAGAAAATCATTTTGGGAGTGCGCATCACCGCAGAGCGTGGAGAAATCAAACCAGGCCACCCGACCGGCCAGACGGCGCGCACGCAAGGGGCGCCCCTCCACGGTCAGCACGGGCTCCTGATCCTTGACCCGCGCCATCGCGTGGAACATCGACGCCATTTTGGCGTCGGCCTGCGGACCACCCGGGCTCAGATAAAACTGGGCGTCGGCCAGGGCATGCAGGCGGTAATCAATCCCGTTGTCAACGCTCACAACGTCCAGCTTTTCGTTGAGCAGGTCAATCGCCGGCAACAGCCGGTCGCGGTGCATCCCGTCGGGATACAAATCATCGGGCTTGAAGTTCGAGGTTGTCACGAACCCCACACCGTTCTCAAAGAGCGCGGAGAGCAGCCGGTGCAGGATCAAGGCGTCGGTGATATCGGCCACGTGGAATTCGTCAAAACACAGGAGGCGGTGGCGCCTGGCCATGCGCCGGGCCAATTCGTCCAGCGGATCGGCCAGGCCTTTGAGCTCGTTCAGCTGGTGGTGCACCTCGCGCATGAACTCATGGAAATGCAAGCGGGTTTTGCGAACCAGCGGGACCGCATCGAAAAAGCAATCCATCAGGAAGCTTTTGCCCCGGCCCACGCCACCGTAGAGGTACACGCCTCTGGGAATCGGCGGATGCACCAACAACTTTTTGATGGCATTGGAGCGCCGGTGCTTGTAATCGGACCACTCATCGGCACAGCGCTCCAGGGCCTCAACGGCGCGCATCTGGGCAGGATCGCTGTGGAAACCGCGGTTCTTCAGTTCCTGGCAGTAGACGGTGTAGACAGACATGGCGGGGGCTATTGTGCCCGCGCCGCCCTGGGTGTACCGCCGGGCACAATAATCGGGCGCTGCGCATTCTGCGGATGCCCTCCCGCAAACTGGGGCCATCCGTTTGTCACCCCCACTACACATCCGACATGCACCACACAACGGCCCTCGCCTCCTATCCCAGCCTGCGCGGCCAGCGCGTCTTTATCACCGGCGGAGCCACCGGCATCGGTGCGGCCATCGTCGAAGCCTTTGCGCAGCAGGGTGCGCAGGTGGCGTTCGTCGATGTTGCCGAGGCTGAGGCCTCAGCGCTCGCAGCGCGGCTTACCGCCCTCGGGTACCCGCCCGTCTGGTGGCGCACGTGTGATGTGCGGGATATACCGGCGCTGCAAAACGCGATTCGCCAGGCGCAAACCGAGCTGGGCGACTTCTTCACCCTCGTCAACAACGTGGCCAGCGACGACCGCCACGCTTTGGAGGCCGTCACGCTGGACTACTACGACGAGCGCATGGCGGTGAACCAGCGCCCCGCCTTTTTCAGCATCCAGACCCTGGTTCCGGGCATGCGCCGGCTCGGTGGCGGCTCCATCATCAACCTGGGATCCACCGGCTGGCAGGGCAAGGGTACCGGCTACATCTGCTATTCGGTGGCCAAGTCCTCGGTCAACGGCCTTACCCGCAGCCTGGCCGACACACTGGGCGCGGACCGCATCCGCATCAACACGGTGTCGCCGGGCTGGGTGATGACGGAGCGGCAGATGCGCCTGTGGCTCAATGCCGAAGGCGAGGCGGCGATCGCGCGCAACCAGTGCCTGCCGGACAAGCTCCAGCCCTCTGATATTGCCCGCATGGTGTTGTTCCTGGCCTCGGCTGATGGCGCGATGTGTACGGCGCAGGAGTTCAAGGTCGACGCCGGCTGGGATTAACCCGTAAAATCGCGTTCGATTGCGCTCCTGAAGCCGTCCCGAAGCACCATCTCCACTCCATTCCATGACCCACATCGTTACCGAAGCCTGCATCCAGTGCAAATACACCGACTGCGTCGACGTCTGCCCGGTAGACTGCTTTCGCGAAGGCCCCAACTTTCTGACCATAGACCCCGATGAGTGCATTGACTGCGCCGTCTGCATTCCCGAGTGCCCGGTCAACGCGATCTACGCCGAAGAAGACGCCCCTGCAGACCAGATACACATGGTGGCATTGAATGCCGAACTGGCGCGCCTGCCGACCTGGAAAAGCATCACCAAGCGCAAAGCACCGCTGCCCGACGCGGACGACTGGAAAGACAAAGCCGACAAGCTTTCCGAGCTGATCCGCTGATCCGCTTGCGGCAACGCCACGCGCAGGCCCGCCCTTGGAACCCACCACGACCGACGCCCTGATCATCGGCGCCGGGCCGGTGGGTTTGTTTCAGGTCTTCCAACTTGGGCTTCAAGGGGTTCGGACCCACGTGATTGACGCCCTGCCCCACGTGGGCGGACAGTGCGCCGAGCTCTACGCGGACAAACCGATTTACGACATTCCCGCCATCAGCGTGTGCACCGGCCGCGAGTTGGTTGCGCGCCTGCAATCCCAAATTGCGCCCATGCAAGCCACCTTTCACCTGGGGCAGTTGGTGGAAAGCCTGCAGCGCCAGTCTGACGGGCATTTCGCCGTGGTAACGAACAGCGGGGCTCAGTTCGTTGCAAACACCGTTTTCATCGCTGCCGGCGCAGGCGCCTTTGTCCCGCGCGCTTTCCCTTTAACAGACTGCCTACCCTACGTGGGCACCCAATTGCACCACCACCCCTCCACGCTCCAGGGCGCGCCGGGTGCGCCGACGGTGGTATTCGGCGGTGATGATCTGGCACTGCAATGGGCTTTGGATTTGGCAGAACAAAGCCCTGCCGTGACCTTGGTGCACCGCCGTGCGCAACTGCAGGCCCAGCCCGACCTGCTGGCGCGCGTACACACTGCCATCGCGAGCGGCCGCTTGCAGTTTGTTGCCGGGCAGCCGATTGCCAGCACCGCGTTCCACGGTCGTTTGTGCAGCCTGACATTGGCCCTGCCGGACGGCGAAACCCAGGAACTGCCGGTCGATCAACTGCTGGTGGCGCTGGGCCTTTCGCCCAAGCTGGGGCCCCTGGCGCACTGGGGCTTGGCCCTGGAGCGCAAGCAAATCCCGGTGAATACCGAAAACTTCCAGACCACCGAGCCCGGCATCTTTGCGGTTGGCGACATCAATACCTACCCGGGCAAAAAAAAGCTGATCCTCAGCGGCTTTCA
>CANFTU010000175.1 GCA_947450005.1 Comamonadaceae bacterium
CATCCGCGATCTAAATGAGATAGACTCTCATTTAGGTTTGCGTTTTTCAGCGGAGCGTCCATGTCCCATCTGCAGTTGTTGTCTGACTTGCCCAACGGCACGCGCGCCACGGTTGCGGGCTTGCTGTCGGGTGGCAATGCGGTGCAAAGCGCCACGGCGCAGCGCCTGGGCGAACTGGGATTTATCGCCGGCGAGCCGGTGCAGTTGCTGCGCCGGGGGCCGGGTGGGCGGGAGCCGCTGGCGGTGCGCGTGGGCGATACGCAGTTCGCGCTGCGCCTGATCGAGGCGGATTGCATCGAGGTTTTTGTGGAGCAGAAGCCGTGAACGCCACCATCCTGACGGTCGCGCCGGCTACCGTGGCCCTGGTTGGCAATCCCAACTGCGGCAAGACGGCCCTGTTCAACCTGATGACGGGTGCGCGGCAGAAAGTCGCCAATTACGCAGGGGTCACCGTGGAACGCAAAGTCGGCAGCGCACGCCTGCCTGACGGCAGCAGCGTGACGGTCGTCGATTTGCCAGGCGCTTACAGCTTGAACCCGGCAACGCCGGATGAGCAGGTGATGCTCGACGTGCTGCAAGGCCGCCGCGCCGGAGAGGATGCCCCCGACCTGGTGGTCGCCGTGGTGGATGCCACCAACCTGCGGATGAATTTGCGCTTGGTGCTGGAACTCAAAGCGCTGAACCGCCCGCTGCTGGTCGCGCTCAACATGGCCGATGTGGCGCGCGCCAATGGCCTGGCCATCGATGTGCCCGGCCTGGCCGCAGAGTTGGGCTGCCCCGTGGTGGAGACGGTGGGCGTTCAATCCCATGGTGCTGCTGCGCTGATGCAAAACCTACAAGACTGGGTGCACGCGAACCCGCAGCGCGCAGGCTTTCAACACGCAGATGCCGACGCAGCAGTGCCCCGGAATATGGCCGTTTTGCAAGCCGAGGTCCGGCGAATTCTTACGCTGGTGGCGCCACAGGCACCGCGGGTAGGGCGGTTTCAGGAACGCATGGACGCGTTGGTGATGCATCCGTTTTGGGGTCTGGTCTTGCTGGCAGCGGTTTTGTTTTTGATTTTTCAAGCGGTGTTTACCTGGGCCACGCTGCCCATGGACCTGATCAAAGAGGCCATGGCCGCGGTCGCCGTGTGGGTCACTGGCGCCATGGACGACGGCCCGCTGCGCAGCTTGCTGGTGGACGGCGTGATTGCCGGTGTTGGCGGGGTGGTGGTGTTCCTGCCGCAGATTTTGATTTTGTTCTTGTTCATTCTGGTGCTCGAAGATTCGGGCTACCTGCCGCGCGCTGCTTTTTTGCTGGACAACTTGATGGGTCGGGTTGGCCTGTCGGGCCGGGCTTTTATCCCCTTGCTCAGCAGCTTTGCCTGCGCCATTCCCGGCATCATGGCCACGCGCACCATCGCCAACTGGCGTGACCGCCTGGCCACCATCATGATCGCGCCGCTGATGACCTGTTCGGCCCGCTTGCCGGTGTACGCGCTGGTGATCGGTGCTTTTGTTCCCGAGCGCAGCGTGGGCGGCCTCAGCCTGCGCGGGCTCACGCTGTTTGGTCTTTATCTGGCAGGCGTGGTGTCGGCGATGGCCGTGGCCTGGTTGCTCAAGCGGGTGTGGATGAAGTCGGGCTACCAGCCTTTGATGCTGGAGCTGCCGCCTTACCGCGTGCCCAATCTCCGCCACCTGGCGCTGGGGCTGTGGGAGCGAGCGCGGATTTTCCTGGAGCGGGTGGGCGGCACCATTTTCACGCTGATGGTTTTGTTGTGGTTTTTCTCCACTTACCCGCATCCGCCTGCCGGCTGGGATCCATCCCAGGGCCCCGCTATTCAATACAGCGTGGCGGGCATGTTGGGCCACGCACTCGAAGTCGTGTTCGCGCCGATTGGATTTAACTGGCAGATCTCGATTGCGCTGGTGCCCGGCATGGCCGCGCGCGAAGTGGCTGTGGGGGCCTTGGGCACGGTGTATTCGCTGTCGGCGGCCAGCGATGGGGTGGCCGAGGCGCTGGCGCCGGTGCTGTCGCAGGGCTGGTCGGTGGCCACGGCCTATGCGTTGCTTGCCTGGTTTGTATTTGCGCCGCAGTGTCTGTCCACTTTGGCGGTGGTGCGGCGCGAGACCAACTCCTGGCGCTACCCGCTGATCATGGCCGGTTACTTGTTCTGCCTGGCCTATGTGGCGTCATTTGTGACCTACCGGGTGACCTTGTGGTTGCTTGCGTAAAGAGGCGGTGCGCATGGACTGGCAAAGCGTATTGACCGGCATCGTGGTGGTGTGCTGCGCGGCGTTGGCGCTGCGCCGTTTCATGGGCGCTCACGCGCGTCGCCGGGTGGCGGCGGTTCTTCGCCCTTTGCCTGGTGGCGCGGCCGTGGCGGCGTGGCTGGTGCCGATGCGCTCGGCGGGTAGCTGTGGTGGGTGCGAGGGTTGCGCGTCGCCCGCTTTACGGGGAATTCCGGTGCGGTTGCTCGCGCCGGGGCCCGCGCAAGCGGCGGGTCAACGGCCTTGTGGTGCCGCCAGCCACTGACGCGCTAGCTTGACCCAATAGGTGCCGCCCAGCGGAATCAAATCGTCGTTGAAGTCGTAGCTGGGGTTGTGCAAAGTGCACGGCCCGCCGCCGTGGCCGATGCTGCGGTGGTCACCGTCGCCATTCGAGATAAAACAATACGCGCCCGGTTTGGCCTGCAGCATGTAGGCAAAGTCTTCCGCGCCCATGGTGGGTTCCTGCGCCGTGACGTTTTCCGCGCCAACGATGCCTTCCATCACCGTGCGGGCGAAAGCGGCTTCGCGCGCGCTGTTGATGGTGGGCGGGTAGTTGCGTCTGAAGCTGAATTCGCAGCGTGCACCAAAGGCCTCGCACAGTTTTTCGGAGACCTCGCGCATGCGCTGCTCAATCATGTCCAGTACCTCCACGCTGAAGGTGCGTACCGTTCCTTGCATCACACAAAAATCGGGCACCACGTTGGTGGCTTCGCCGGCCTCCAACATGGTGACCGAAATCACGCCCGCGTCCACCGGTTTTTTGTTGCGGGTGATGATGGTCTGAAAACCCTGGACCAGCTGGCAGGCGATGGGCACCGGGTCGATGCCATTGTGGGGCAGGGCGGCGTGGCTGCCTTTGCCGTGGATGGTGATTTTGAATTCGTTGCTTGACGCCATGACCGGCCCCGCGCTGACGGCAAAGGTGCCGACTTTGCCGCCGGGCCAGTTGTGCATGCCAAATACAGCTTCCATGGGGAACTGCGTGAACAAGCCCTCTTTCACCATTTCGCGCGCGCCGCCGCCGCCTTCTTCAGCGGGTTGGAAGATGGCGTACACCGTCCCGTCAAAGTCGCGCCGCGCGGCGAGTTGTTTGGCGGCTGCCAACAGCATCGCGGTGTGGCCGTCGTGTCCGCAGGCGTGCATTTTTCCGGGGTGGGTGCTGGCGTGGGCAAAGGTGTTGAACTCCTGCATGGGCAGCGCGTCCATATCGGCCCGCAAACCCACGCCGCGCCCGCAGGCGCCGCCGTCGCGTCCGTGGATGATGCCAATCACGCCGGTGGTCGCCATACCGCGGTGCAGCGCGATGCCCCAACTGGCGAGTTGCTGCGCGACCACATCGGCGGTACGCATTTCCTGGAAACACAACTCGGGGTGCGCGTGGATGTCTTTGCGGATGGCCGCAATCGCAGCGGCGTCTTGCAGGATGGATGCGTCGATTTTCATGATCAGGCTCGTGGGATGGTTGGCGTCAAGAAAGATGGGGCTGCTGGGAATTAGCGTTCACGGGGGCGCAGGGTGATCACCAGCGTCGGAGGTGCCCGCCCGTTGTCGTCCTTGGGTAAGCGATCGGTTTTTTTCAGGGCGCGTGTCGCCGCTGTATCCCAGGAATCAATTCCGCTTGATTTGATCGTGGAGATGCTCACAATGGCGCCGTCCGGCGTCAGTCCAACCTGAATTTCCACTGCCGGATTTCCGGAAACAGTATTGGCATCAAAGGTGATATTGGGCCGGATGGCCGCTTGAATGCTGGCTGCGTACTTGTCCGATATTTTGGTCACCAGGTTGCTGGTGGCGTCCACGGCTGTCACCTCGACGTCCGCGTTCTTCAGAATGCGCTTCTTGAGATCCTCCGTTTGTTCTTTGATCTCCGATTCTTTGGCCATCTTCTTGATCCGGTCTTCCACTTCTTTACGCTGACGTTCGCGCTCCTTACGGGCAGTCTCTTCCTTTTCCTTTTGTTTACGAGCGGCAGCCTCCGCATCGTCTTTTTCCTTCTGCTTTCGTGCAGCTTCAGCGTCGTCTTTCTCTTTTTGCTTGCGAGCTGCGGCTTCAGCATCATCTTTTTCTTTTTGCTTGCGCGCAGCCTCCGCGTCGTCCTTCTCCTTTTGTTTACGCGCTGCTTCGGCTGCTTCTTCCTTATCCTTGTGCTTACGCGCCGCTTCCGCTTCGTCTTTCTCTTTTTGTTTACGCGCAGTCTCCGCCTCCAGCGCGAGTTTTGCGGCCTGTTCATCGGCCAGCTGCTTGGCCTTTTTCTTCTGCGCAGCGATGTCTGCCTCAGCCGACTTTGGGTTGATCACTTTGGGCGGTGGTGTGGGCTCGACCTTGGGGGCGGGCTTCACCGGCTCCGGTTTGGCCTTGGCCGGTGGAGGTGGCGGCGCCGGTGGCTCGGGACGTGGGGCGGGGGCGACCG
>CANFTU010000176.1 GCA_947450005.1 Comamonadaceae bacterium
AAGAGGGTCTGCGCTTTGCGATCCGCGAAGGCGGACGTACTGTGGGCGCGGGTGTGGTGGCGAAAATTATTGCGTAGTCAATCAAGAACCAACAAGGAACCTCCATGTCTACCAAACAAAAAATTCGCATCCGCCTGAAGGCGTTTGATTACAAGTTGATCGACCAATCCGCTGCAGAGATCGTCGATACAGCCAAGCGTACCGGCGCCATCGTCAAAGGCCCGGTGCCTTTGCCGACCCGCATGAAGCGCTTTGATATCCTGCGCTCACCCCATGTGAACAAGGCCAGCCGGGACCAGTTTGAAATCCGCACGCACCAGCGTTTGATGGACATCGTCGACCCCACGGACAAGACCGTGGACGCGCTGATGAAGCTCGATTTGCCCGCTGGTGTGGACGTCGAGATCAAGTTGCAATAAAAATTGTGCGAATAAACGGGTCAGGCGCGCGGCGCAGCCCGGTTTAGCGCATATACTCGCGGGCTCGGCTCAAAATGGGTCGGGCTTTACCAACAGTCTTTCGCATCAAAACGGCGCGGCCAATTGAAGTCGCACCCGCGGAAGTTACGGAGAAAACAATGAGTCTTAGCAATCATTTAGGGTTGCTGGGTCGCAAAGTTGGCATGATGCGCATATTCACGGACGAAGGGGATGCAGTTCCCGTGACCGTGGTAGACGTTTCAAACAACCGCGTGACGCAGGTGAAAACCCAGGTCCATGACGGCTATGTCGCCTTGCAGGTGACTTTTGGTGCCCGCCGCGCATCGCGCGTCACCAAGCCCATGGCAGGTCATCTTTCCAAGGCCGGCGTCGAAGCAGGCGAAATCATCCAGGAATTCCGTGTCAGCGCTGAAGTCGCCGCGCAATTTCAGGCTGGTTCCGTCGTGTCAGCGTCTGGACTCTTTTCCCCCGGTCAAAAAGTGGATGTGCAAGGCACCAGCATCGGTAAAGGCTATGCCGGCACGATTAAGCGCCACCACATGTCCTCGCAGCGTGCCTCTCACGGTAACAGTCGCTCGCACAATGTGCCTGGCTCCATTGGTATGGCGCAGGACCCCGGTCGTGTGTTTCCCGGTAAGCGCATGACGGGTCACCTCGGTGATGTGACCGTGACCACCCAGAATCTGGATGTGGTGCGCGTGGATGAAGCCCGCCAGCTGCTAATGATCAAAGGTGCCATTCCCGGTTCGGCCGGTGGTTTTGTGACTGTTCGCCCGGCTGTCAAGGTCAAAGCGGCGTCTGCCAAGGGAGCGAACTGATGCAACTCGAGCTCCTGAATGATCAAGGCCAGGCAACGGCCAAATACGATGCGCCCGAAACCGTTTTCGGTCGGGAATACAACGAAGACCTGGTGCACCAGGTTGTAGTGGCCTACCAGGCCAACGCCCGCCAAGGTACCCGTGCCCAAAAAGACCGCCAACAGGTCAAGCACTCGACCAAGAAGCCCTTCAAACAAAAGGGAACAGGCCGTGCGCGTGCGGGTATGACGTCTTCGCCTATCTGGCGCGGAGGCGGCCGCATATTCCCGAATATGCCGGATGAGAATTTCAGCCACAAGATCAACAAGAAGATGTACCGTGCCGGTATGGCGTCGATCCTTTCGCAGTTGGCCCGCGAAGGCCGTCTGGCAGTGGTTGATTCCATGCGTGTGGATTCGCCCAAGACCAAGCCCCTGGCGGCACGCTTCAAGGCGATGAATCTGGAATCGGTGTTGGTGATTGCCGAGGAAGTGGACGAGAACCTGTATCTCGCGTCGCGTAATCTGGTCAACATTCTGGTGGTCGAGCCCCGTTATGCCGATCCGTTGTCTTTGGTGCATTACCGCAAGGTCCTGGTGACCAAAGCGGCGATGGACACACTCAAGGAGATGTTCGCATGAGCCACGGACCTAAACCGGCACATTTTGACGAAGGCCGTTTGATGCAGGTGCTGGTTGCACCCATCGTTTCGGAAAAGGCCACCATGGTCGCCGAAAAAGGCAATGTCTTCACTGTCAAAGTGCTCCAAGACGCGACCAAATACGAAATCAAGGCGGCTGTTGAGCTGATGTTTAAAGTGAGTGTTCAAGGCGTATCCGTCATCAACACCAAAGGCAAGTCCAAGCGCTTCGGGCGCTCCATGGGCCGCCGCGACAACGTCCGCAAAGCCTACGTGACGTTGGCTGCGGGCCAAGAGATCAACCTCGGCGGGGAGACTGCGTAATCATGGCCGTCATCAAAATGAAACCCACCTCGCCTGGTCGGCGCGGTGTTGTCAAAATCTCCCGTGATCACCTGTACAAAGGTGCTCCCCACGCGCCCTTGCTGGAGCCGCAATTCCAGCACGCAGGGCGTAACAACAATGGCCACATCACCACCCGCCACAAGGGCGGCGGCCATAAGCACCACTACCGTGTGGTCGATTTCCGTCGCAACAAAGACGGCATCCCGGCGAAAGTGGAGCGTATCGAGTACGACCCGAACCGTTCAGCGCATATCGCCTTGATCTGCTACGCCGATGGCGAGCGCTCTTACATCATCGCCCCGCGTGGGCTGGATGTGGGTGCGACCATCGTCAGCGGCTCTGAGGCGCCTATCCGCGTGGGTAACACCTTGCCGATCCGCAATATTCCTGTGGGCTCCATCATCCATTGCATCGAATTGCAAGTTGGACGTGGTGCGCAGGTTGTGCGTTCCGCTGGAACTTCCGCGACGCTGTTGGCGCGTGAAGGCACCTACGCTCAGGTCCGTATGCGGTCTGGTGAGGTCCGCAAGATCCATATCGACTGCCGCGCCACTATCGGCCAGGTTGCCAACGAAGAGCACAGCTTGCGCCAGTTGGGCAAGGCCGGTGTGAAGCGCTGGATGGGTATCCGTCCGACGGTGCGTGGAACGGTCATGAACCCGATCGACCATCCACACGGTGGTGGCGAGGGCAAGACCGGCGAAGGCCGTCACCCTGTCGATCCTTGGGGCAATTTGACCAAGGGCTACCGTACCCGCAACAACAAGCGCACGCAGGTCATGATCGTGTCGCGTCGCAAGAAGTAAAGGGGCTGGATAAATGACTCGTTCTCTGAAAAAAGGTCCCTTCGTGGACCACCACCTGATCGCCAAGACGGAAAAGGCCGTGGCGACCAAGGACAAAAAGCCAATCAAAACCTGGTCACGCCGCTCCATGATCCTGCCCGATTTCATCGGACTGACGATCGCGGTACACAACGGAAAGCAGCATGTGCCGGTGTACATCACCGACCAAATGGTGGGCCATAAATTGGGTGAGTTCGCGCTGACGCGAACCTTCAAAGGCCACCCTGCGGACAAAAAAGTCCAGAAGAAATGAGGAAGTGACCATGGAAACTCGTGCAACTCTTCGTGGCGTGCGCCTCTCGGTCGACAAAGGCCGTTTGGTAGCCGACCTCATCCGCGGCAAGAAAGTCGACCAAGCGCTCAACATTTTGCAATTCACGCAAAAGAAGGCCGCCGGCATCATCAAGAAGGTTCTGGAGTCGGCGATTGCCAACGCTGAACACAACGACGGTGCGGACATCGACGAACTCAAGGTCAAGACCATTTATGTCGAGCAAGGTGCTTCGTTGCGCCGCTTTACGGCCCGCGCCAAAGGCCGTGGTAACCAAATTCGCAAACCTACCTGCCACGTGTACGTGACAGTCGGCAACTGATAGAGGCTAAGAAACTATGGGTCAAAAAATCCACCCCACAGGCTTTCGTCTGTCGATTAGCCGCAACTGGTCTTCGCGCTGGTATGCGAGCAACCGTGATTTCGCCGGCATGTTGGCCGAAGACATCAAGGTGCGCGAGTACCTGAAAGAAAAGCTCAAGAGCGCATCTGTGTCGCGCATCCTGATCGAGCGTCCTGCCAAGAATGCCCGCGTCACGATTTACTCGGCCCGCCCCGGTGTGGTCATCGGTAAAAAGGGCGAGGACATCGAAAACCTCAAGCGCGACTTGAGCAAGCAACTCGGCGTTCCGGTCGCAGTCAACATCGAAGAAGTGCGCAAGCCCGAGATCGATGCCAAATTGATCGCCGACAGCATTACGCAGCAGCTCGAAAAACGGATCATGTTCCGCCGCGCCATGAAGCGCGCCATGCAAAACGCCATGCGTCTGGGTGCCCTGGGCATCAAGATCATGTCTGCGGGCCGCTTGAACGGTATTGAGATCGCACGTACCGAGTGGTACCGCGAAGGCCGTGTGCCCCTGCACACGCTGCGCGCGGACATCGATTACGGTACGTCGGAAGCCAAAACCACCTACGGCATCATTGGCGTGAAGGTCTGGGTCTACAAGGGTGATACCTTGGGCCGCAACGATCTGCCCGCTGCCACCGACACCAAGAACGAAGATGACCGCCGCTCGCGCGCTCCCCGCCGTGATGCCCGCCCTGCGGGCGACCGTCCGCCCGCACGCGCTGCACGCCGTGTGGAAGGTGCCGCCGGCGCACCCAGCGACGGCAGTGACAAGGCTGTGGCCGGTGTCGATACCGATAAACCCGTGGTGAAGCGCGTCCGTAAAGTCGCCGCACCTGCTGACGCGGCTCCCGCGGCAGCCAAAGGAGAATAAGCATGCTACAACCCGCTCGCCGCA
>CANFTU010000177.1 GCA_947450005.1 Comamonadaceae bacterium
CAACGCTATTTGCAATACGATGGCGACCCGCCCGACGAACAACAACCGGCTGATGATGAGCCCCGACTTTGAATGACGATGGAGAATCGCGATGGCTGTAAGTAAAACGCTTTGGCGTTGCATGGTTCTGCTCGTGAGTGCCGGGCTTCTGTCGCCGCTGGCTGTTCGGGCCGAGGACGAGGCACCGGAAGCTTTCGTGAAGCGTGTCTCCACCGATGTGCTGGACAGCATCAAGGCCGATAAGGGCATGCGAAACGGCGACGTTAACCGGGTTATGGCGCTGGTCGACACGCGGATCATGCCTAACCTGGACTTTGCGCGCATGACCGCTTCGGCTGTGGGCCCGGCTTGGCGCCAAGCCAGCCCTGAACAGCGTGCGCGCTTGCAGGAGGAGTTCAAAATCTTGCTGACCCGCACCTACTCTGGCGCGCTGGCGCAGGTTGGCGACCAGTCGGTTGAGGTCAAGCCCCTGCGCGGTAGCCCGGAGGACAAGGAGCTGGTGGTCCGCACCGACATCAAAAACGGCGGTGACGTGATCCAGATGGACTACCGGTTGACCAAGACCCCGGGTCAGGGTTCGGGTTGGAAAATTTACAACCTCAATGTCATGGGCGTTTGGCTTGTCGACACCTACAAAACGCAATTCGCCCAGGAGATCAACTCCAAAGGGTTGGACGGGTTGATCGCCAGTTTGGCGGACCGCAACAAGTCCAACGCGAAAAAATAAGTGCCTGCCATGGAGCTTTCTTTGCCCGCCACCTTGACGCACGCGCAAGCGACGGCGCAGCTGAACCTGTGGGAGAAAAGCCTGGCGGGATTGGGCTCTGAGCCTTTGCAGCTGAATTGCGCGGCTCTCCAGCACTTTGACTCGGCTGCCCTGGCGTTGGTGTTGGAACTGGCCCGACGTGCCCGCGCGCGCGGCAGCGTCTTGCAGTTGCGTGGGGTGCCGCAGCGCCTGCATGACCTGGCTGCGGTTTACGACCTCGAAGCCATCTGGCATTGAGCCGCTGCGGTCCTTCTGGCGCCATGAGAAGCGGCGGGTAAAATCCCGCGTTTTCATGCCCGCGATCTCCTTCCAAGCCGTTTCGAAAAGTTATGCCGCGCGGCGATCGGGCGGCAGTTTGCTTGCCGTGGACCGCGTGAGCCTGGATATCGAGCAAGGCGAGTTTTTCGGCTTGCTAGGTCCCAATGGGGCGGGAAAGACCACCTTGATCAGCATGCTCGCCGGCTTGAGCCGGCCCACAGCAGGCCATGTCAGTGTGCTGGGTCACGACGTACAACATGATTTTGCGTCTGCCCGGCGCCTGGTGGGCATGGTCCCGCAAGAGTTGGTATTCGATCCTTTTTTCAGCGTGCGCGAGACGTTGCAGATCCAATCCGGGTATTTCGGGGTCAAGAACAATGGGCCCTGGATCGATGAACTGCTACACAGCTTGGGTTTGACTGACAAGGCCGACTCCAATATGCGCCAACTTTCAGGCGGCATGAAGCGCCGGGTCCTGGTGGCGCAAGCCCTGGTGCACAAGCCGCCCGTCATCGTGCTCGACGAGCCCACGGCGGGTGTTGATGTGGAGCTGCGCCAAACCCTGTGGCAGTTCATTGCCCGCCTCAACCGGGAAGATGGACACACCGTCTTGCTCACCACCCACTACCTGGAAGAAGCCGAAGCGTTATGCGGACGCATCGCCATGCTCAAGTCCGGCCGGGTGGTGGCGCTGGATACCACCAGTGAGTTGCTCAAGGCCGCGTCCAGCAACGTTTTGCGCTTCAAACTCGATGGTGAATTGCCGCAAGCATTGCGCCCCCGTGCCCGGGTGACCGGGCGTGTCGTCCAATTCCCGGCACAGAACGCTGCCGAAATTGAGCAGTGCCTGAGCGCGGTGCGCCAAGCGGGTCTGCAGGCACAGGACGTGGAAATCCGCAAGGCCGACCTGGAAGATGTGTTTTTGGAGGTCATGCACCAGAACACGACGGGCAGTCTGGAAGAGGCCCCGATATGACCGGCTTGCAAACCCTGATCTACAAAGAAGTGCTGCGCTTCTGGAAGGTAGCTTTTCAGACCATTGCCGGCCCGGTACTCAACGCCATGCTGTACCTCCTGATATTCGGCCACGCGCTGCAAGACCATGTGAAGGTCTATGACAACGTGACTTACACCGCGTTCCTGATTCCTGGCTTGGCGATGATGAGCCTGTTGCAAAACGCGTTTGCCAACAGCTCCTCATCCCTGATTACCAGCAAGATGATGGGCAATCTCGTGTTTCTGATGCTGTCGCCTTTGTCCCACCGGGACTGGTTTATTGCCTACGTGGGGGCGGCGGTTGTGCGCGGTCTGGTGGTGGCGCTCGGTGTTCTGGCGATCGCTGCGTTTTTCGTTCCCATCAGCTTCGAGCAGCCGCTATGGATAGTGGTTTTTGCACTGATGGGCGCAGCGCTAATGGGCGCTCTGGGCTTGATAGGCGGTTTGTGGGCCGATAAATTCGATCAGCTTGCCGCATTTCAGAATTTCGCCATCATGCCGATGACCTTTCTGAGTGGCGTTTTTTACTCTATCCATTCGCTGCCGCCCGTATGGCAATGGATCAGCCACGCCAATCCGTTTTTCTACATGATTGATGGATTTCGCTTCGGCTTTTTCGGTCAGAGCGACGTGTCGCCCTGGTTGAGTTGCGCGGTGGTGGGCGGTGTGTTGCTGTCAGTGTGCCTGGTGGCGCTGCATCTGCTGCGAACCGGGTACAAAATCCGCTCCTAATGGAACCATGAACGTCTTATGACCCCAGAACAAATCAAGGCCCTGATTGAAGGTGGATTGCCCTGTGAGCATTGCGTGGTGGAGGGCGATGGTCGCCACTGGTACGCGACCATTGTGGCTGCGGCATTTGCCGGCAAGCGTCCGATTGCGCGCCATCAAATGGTTTACGCCACTTTGGGCGAGCGTATGAAAACCGATGAGATACACGCTTTGTCGATGAAGACCTACACCCCCGCCGAGTGGGCGCAAGGCGGTGCCACCCATGGATAAATTGCGCATACGCGGCGGCGGCCGCCTCCACGGAGAAGTGGCGATTTCCGGCGCCAAAAACGCCGCATTGCCCGAGCTGTGCGCCGCAATGCTGAGTGCGGATCCGGTCACGCTGCTCAATGTCCCGAGGCTGCAGGACGTCACCACCATGGTCAAGCTGATCCGCAATATGGGCGTGCAGGTGGACGTGCGAGACGACGGCGTCGTGGCACTCAACGCTTCGGGTTTGAATGCGCCAGAGGCGCCATACGACCTGGTGAAAACCATGCGCGCGTCCGTGTTGGCGCTGGGGCCCTTGCTGGCGCGCTTCGGCCACGCCAAGGTGTCGCTGCCCGGAGGCTGCGCCATTGGTTCGCGTCCGGTGGACCAGCACATCAAAGGCCTGCAGGCCATGGGCGCGCACATCGTGGTCGAACACGGGTATATGGTTGCCAGCCTGCAGCCGGGCTTGTCCCGTCTGCACGGCGCGCACATCACCACCGACATGGTGACGGTGACCGGTACCGAAAACTTTTTGATGGCAGCCGCCCTGGCCGATGGCGAAACCGTTTTGGAGAATGCTGCGCAAGAGCCTGAAATTCCCGACCTGGCCGAGATGCTGATCGCGATGGGCGCGCAGATAGAGGGCCACGGCACGTCGCGCATCCGCATCCGGGGGGTGGAGCGGCTGCATGGTTGCAGCCACCGCGTGGTAGCCGACCGGATCGAAGCCGGTACTTTTTTGTGCGCGGTCGCGGCGGCCGGTGGAGCGGTGCTGCTGCGCCATGGTCGCGCGGACCATCTGGAAGCCGTGATCGACAAGCTGCGCGAAGCCGGTGCGCAGGTGACGGCGGTGGACGGCGGCATCCGCATTGAAGTCAACGGCCCGTTGCGCGCGCAGAGTTTCCGCACCCGGGAGTACCCTGGATTTCCCACCGATATGCAAGCCCAGTTCATGGCGCTCAATTGCGTGGCTGGCGGCACGTCCAAGGTCACCGAGACGATTTTCGAGAACCGTTTCATGCACGTCAATGAGCTCATCCGTTTGGGCGCACACATCCAAATCGACGGCAAATTGGCGGTTGTGGAGGGGGGCGCTACCCTTTCAGGCGCAACCGTGATGGCCACGGACCTACGCGCCTCCGCGTCGCTGGTGATTGCCGGGCTGGTGGCCCAGGGTGAGACCGTAGTCGATCGCATCTACCATCTGGACCGTGGCTACGACCGCATGGAAGCCAAGCTCCGTGCCCTGGGCGCCGATATTGAGCGTATCCAGTAAGAACCGCATACCCACCATGATCACACTGGCGTTGTCCAAAGGACGGATATTTGAAGAAACCCTGCCGCTCTTGCGCGCGGCGGGCATCGATGTTTTGGATGACCCGGAAACCTCGCGCAAATTGATTCTGCGCACCGGAAACCCCGAGGTGCGTTTGCTGGTGGTGCGCGCAACCGACGTGCCAACGTACGTGCAGTATGGCGGGGCCGACCTGGGTATTTCCGGCAAGGACAACCTGATTGAGCACGGCGGTCAGGGCTTGTATCAGCCGCTGGA
>CANFTU010000178.1 GCA_947450005.1 Comamonadaceae bacterium
TCAGCACCGCTTTGCTACGCAGCAAGTGGGTGAGTTCGGCCATGGGCAGCTGCGCCGACTCGAAATAGCTGGCCTGCGGCCAGGCACGCACCGTGGTGCCGCTTTTGCGATCACCCTCGGCGGCGGAGCGGGTTTGGAGCGGTTCGATGACGTCGCCCTGGGCAAACACCAGCCGCGCCACCTTGCCCTCGCGGTAGGAGGTGGCCTCCAGCCGCTTGGACAGCGCATTGGTGACGCTCACGCCCACGCCGTGCAAGCCGCCGGAGAAGCTGTAGGCCCCGCCGCTGCCTTTGTCAAATTTACCGCCTGCATGCAAGCGGGTGAACACCAACTCGATCACCGGGGTGTTTTCTTCCGGGTGCAGACCGAAAGGAATGCCGCGGCCATCGTCCTCCACGGACACCGAGTTGTCGGCGTGCAGGGTGACTTTGATTTTTTTGCCGTGCCCCGCCAACGCCTCATCGGCGGCGTTGTCCAGCACTTCCTGGATGATGTGCAGCGGATTGTCGGTACGGGTGTACATGCCGGGGCGTTGTTTGACCGGCTCGAGACCCCGCAAGACGCGGATGGAACTTTCAGAATAGGCCGCCTGTGCGGACTTCAGCGTGGGGGCAGCAGGGCTCTTCATGCCGGGGATTGTAGTCAGCGCCAGAGGGAAAGCTGTATGGAATCACAGATAAATGAAAGGCTATATTCCCCCGATGAGCCCATTACGAACGCCTGAAGACACGCTTTCCATCACCCGCGTGCTGGTCTGTACCGCGGCGATCCTGACGCTGAGCATGGGTATCCGCCATGGCTTTGGCCTGTGGCTGCAGCCCATCACGCAGGCCCGTTCTTGGGGACGGGGAGACTACGGACTGGCGATTGCGGTGCAAAACCTGTGCTGGGGCGTGGCCAGTATTTTTACCGGCATGGCCGCTGACCGCTTCGGCGCATTCCGGGTGATTGTGGTCGCGGCGGTCTTGTACGCCCTGGGTATGGTCGCCATGGCCCACGCCGACACGGTGAGCCTGTTTGTGCTGAGCGCAGGCGTGATGATCGGGGTGGCGCAGGCGGGCAGCACCTATGGCGTGCTGTACGGGGTGATCGGCCGCAATGTTCCGGCAGAACGCCGCTCCTGGGCCATGGGTGTGGCGGGTTCGGCGGGCTCGTTCGGCCAGTTCCTGATCGTGCCCCTGGCCGGGCAGTTGATCAGCGCCGCCGGATGGCAGGAGGCGCTGGTGATTCTGGGCGTCGCGGCCCTGGCCATCCTGCCACTGGCCTGGGCCTTGCGCGAACCGCAATTTGCCGGTGCGGGCGTGGTGCGGCGCGAACAGACGATCTTGCAGGCGCTGAGCGAGGCGCTGGCGTACCCCAGCTTTCGCTGGTTAATGGCCGGTTACTTTGTCTGCGGTTTCCAGGTCGTGTTCATCGCCATCCACATGCCCAGCTATTTGCGCGACCACGGACTCGAACCCCAGGTGGCCAGCTACGCCTTGGGCCTGATCGGGCTCTTCAATGTGGTTGGCACCTATGCGGCTGGCGCGCTCGGTCAGCGCTTGCAAAAGCGCTACATCCTCTCCGCCATTTATCTGGCACGCGCTGTCACGATCAGCATCTTTTTGTGGACACCCTTGAGCCCGACCAGCGTGTACGTGTTTGCGTCGGTGATGGGGGTTCTGTGGCTCTCTACCGTGCCGCCGACCAACAGCATCGTGGCACAGATTTTTGGTGTCGCGCATCTGTCCATGCTCAGTGGTTTCGTCTTTTTCAGCCACCAGATCGGTTCTTTCATGGGCGTGTGGCTCGGCGGTTATTTGTATGACACCACCGGCAGCTACGACGTGGTCTGGTACCTGGCAATTGCCCTGGGTGTTTTCGCGGCGCTGGCCAACTTGCCCGTGAAAGAGACCGCTATCGGGCGCGACCCTGCGCTGGCGGGAGCGCACTGATATGCACCCCCAGGCCCGCCGCATCCTGGGTGCGCTGGCCGCGGCGGGCGCGCTGGGCGGGGTGTTCCTGTTGTACACGCGCCCGGAATTCTGGGTGCTGATGGCCAATCAGGTATGGGCCTGCCTGTAAGCGCCGGCGCGCCATCGGCCTGGGTGCAGCGCTGGTCGCATCTGCTGGCGCCCGGCGCATCCGTGTTGGATGTGGCCTGCGGAGGCGGGCGGCACTTGGCCTGGTTCAGCGGACGTGGGCACACGGTCTGCGGGGTGGATATCGAACCATCCATCGCTGCCGTCAACGCACCGCAGGCTGAACTGATTCAGGCCGACATCGAAAACGGCCCCTGGCCTTTGCCGCAAAGGCAGTTCGGGGCCGTGGTGGTGTGCAATTACCTCTGGCGACCGCTATTCCCCCGCTTGCTGGAGAGCCTGGCGCAAGGCGGCGTGCTGATATACGAAACATTTGCCAGCGGACAGGAACTGCTGGGGCGGCCGCGCAGACCCGAATTTCTGCTGCAACCGGCCGAGTTGCTGCATGTTTGCAAAGATCTGCGTGTGGTGGCGTACGAATGCGGGCTGGCCGAAGACCCGGTGCGTGCGGTTCAGCGCATCGTGGCAGTGCACGCTGCGGCCAACGATGGCGTAACCTCAGCGCTCTCGCTAAAATGATTGTTTGCACCCCGCCGGTGCGCCAACCCTCTGTGACGGATTCCCATGGCCAGTGCATTACCCCCGATTCGCGGCAGCATCGTCGCTCTGATTACGCCCATGCTCGACGACGGCTCGGTCGATTACGCAGCGCTGCGCAAGCTCATCGACTGGCACATTGCGGAAGGCACTGATTGCGTATGCGTGGTCGGCACCACCGGCGAGTCGCCCACTGTCACCGTGGACGAACATTGCGAAATCATCCGCGTCGCCGTCGAGCAGGCTGCCGGACGTTTACCGATCATGGCCGGATGCGGTGCGAACTCCACCAAAGAAGCCATTGAACTGGCGCGCTTTGCCAAAAAGGTCGGCGCCCAATGCCAATTACAGGTCGTCCCCTACTACAACAAGCCCACGCAAGAAGGCCAATATCTGCATTTCAAATCCATTGCCGAGGCGGTTGAACTGCCGCTGGTTTTGTACAACGTGCCGGGCCGCACGGTGGCCGATATGGCCCATGACACGGTGATGCGCTTGGCCGAAGTGCCGGGCATCATCGGCATCAAAGAGGCCACCGGCAACATTGACCGCGCGCAATGGCTGATCAAACATGCACCCGCAGGCTTCTCCATTTACTCGGGCGATGATCCCACCGCGATTGCGCTCATGCTGTGCGGCGGGCACGGCAACGTCAGCGTGACTGCCAACGTGGCGCCCCGATTGATGCACGCACTGTGTATGGCTGCCATCGCCGGCGACAGCCGCACAGCCATCGCCCTGCACCAGCAATTGATGCCGCTGAACCATGCCTTGTTCTTAGAGCCCAACCCGATTCCAGTGAAATGGGCAGCCGCCCGTATCGGTTTGTGCAAAGGCAACCTGCGCCTACCGCTTACGGACCTCACGCCGCCCACCCAAAGCCTGGTCGAAGCCGCGCTGCGCAGCAGTGGCGTGTTGGTCTAGCGCCCGCCGGACAGCCTGAGTTGGCCCCAATTCCCAAAAGGTATCGACGGATGAAGCTTATTAAATCGTTACTACCGATTCTGGCCGTGTGTCTGGTTGGTTGTGGCATCACCGAGACCGGAAAAATTGACTACAAGTCGGGGCAGAAAACGACCCCGCTGGTGATCCCGCCTGACCTGACGCAGCTGTCCAAAGAAACCCGGTATGCCGTAGTCAACGGTTCGGTGTCGGCAAGTAACGCGCAGGTGGCGCCCGATGTCAGCAAGTCAGCCATCGAGCTCGGGGCGGGCGCTGGTAACGGCATTCGCATGGAACGGCAGGGCAATCAGCGTTGGCTGGTGATCAACCAGCCAACTGACGGCGTATGGAACACACTGCGCAAGTTCTGGGTAGACACCGGGTTTGTGTTGGCGACAGATAACAAACCGCTGGGCATCATGGAAACCGAATGGGCCGAAAACCGCGCCAAAATCCCGATGGACGGACTGCGCAAGTTGTTCGGCGGCATGATTGACAGCATCTACTCGACTTCCGAGCGCGACAAATTCCGCACCCGCATCGAGATAAATCAGCAAGGCGAGACCGAGATTTTTGTCAGTCACCGCGGCGTCATTGAGGTCTACACGGAGGAGCGCAGCGGCCAGACCATTTGGCAACCACGCCCGACAGACCCTGAGCTGGAAACCGAGTTTTTGCGCCGGATCATGCTGAGCTTGGGCAGTAGCGAACCACAAGCCAAAGCCGCCGTCGAGGCCGCCACACCCGTAGCGCTTTCAGCGCTGGCGACACAAGACGGAATGCAAGTCTTGTCCATCTCTGAGAACTTTGACCGGGCCTGGCGCCGGGTTGGTTTGGCGCTGGACCGCAGCGGATTCACGGTCGAAGACCGGGACCGCAGCAAAGGTGTTTACCAGGTGCGCTATGTGCCGGTACCGGACCCCAAGGACGAGCCGGGCTTTTTCAAGAAGCTGTTCACCAGCAAGAAAGAAGCACA
>CANFTU010000179.1 GCA_947450005.1 Comamonadaceae bacterium
CCGTCGCTGGGTGCGGAGAACATTGCCAAGGGCTTTAACAGCGTGACCTGGGGCTTTCTCGCCGTGGCGCTGTTCATGTGCGTGTATTACCTGTTGTTCGGCGTGATCTCCAGCGTGGCGCTGGGATTCAATTTGCTGCTGTTGGTGGCGGTGTTGTCGATGTTGCAGGCCACGCTCACGCTGCCCGGTATGGCGGCGATGGCGTTGGTGCTGGGTATGGCTATTGACGCCAACGTGCTGATCAACGAGCGGGTGCGCGAGGAGCTGCGCAACGGGGCCTCACCGCAAGCCGCGATCCACGCCGGCTATGACCGTGCCTGGGCCACCATCATCGACTCCAACGTCACCACGCTGATCGCTGGACTGGCGCTGCTGGCCTTCGGTTCGGGCCCGGTGCGCGGCTTTGCCGTGGTGCATTGCCTGGGCATTTTGACCAGCATGTTTTCCGGCGTCTTCTTTTCGCGCGGCGTGGTGAACCTTTGGTATGGGCGGCAGAAGAAGCTCAAATCGGTATCCATTGGAACCGTCTGGCGGCCGGATGGCGCGGCGGCCGGTAGCAGCGTTGTGGAGCAATAAGCATGGAATTTTTCAAAATCCGCAGCGATATCCCGTTCATGCGCCACGCGCTGGTGCTCAACGGTATTTCGCTCCTGACTTTTTTGGCCGCGGTGTTTTTCCTCTTCAGCAAAGGTCTGCATCTGTCGGTGGAGTTCACCGGCGGCACGCTGATGGAGGTGAGCTACTCCCAGCCGGCTGATTTGGAGCGGGTGCGCGGCACCATCGCCGCGCTAGGCATCAACGATGTGCAGGTGCAAAACTTCGGTACCGCGCAGGACGTTCTGATCCGCATGCCGGTGCAAAAGGGCAGCGATGCGGCCGCGCAAAGCGACAAGGTATTCGCCGCGCTCCAAGGTGCGGATGCGTCGGCCAATTTGCGCCGCACCGAATTTGTCGGGCCGCAGGTGGGAGATGAACTCGCGGTCGACGGCCTGAAAGCCCTGGCCTGTGTGGTGGCCGGCATCATGTTGTACTTGGCCATCCGGTTTGAGTGGAAATTTGCGGTGGCGGCCATCATCGCCAACTTGCATGACGTGGTCATCATCCTCGGGTTCTTCGCATTCTTCCAATGGGAGTTTTCGTTGCCGGTGCTGGCCGCTGTGCTGGCCGTGCTGGGCTATTCGGTCAACGAGTCGGTGGTGATTTTTGACCGTATCCGCGAGAATTTCCGCCGCTTTCGCAAGATGACGCCGGTGGAGATCATTGACAACGCGATCACCTCGACCATCAGCCGCACCATCATCACCCACGGTTGCACCCAGTTGATGGTGTTGAGCATGCTCTTCTTTGGCGGCGCGACCCTGCATTACTTCGCGCTGGCACTCACCATCGGAATTTTGTTTGGAATTTATTCATCGGTCTTTGTGGCAGCAGCGATTGCCATGTGGCTGGGTATCCAGCGCGAAGACCTGGTCAAAGGCATCGTGAAAAAAGACGGCGAAGCGCCGTTGGACCCGAACGACCCCAACGCAGGCGCCACCGTTTAAGGCACAACGCCGCCTGCGCTCATGCGCGGGCGATGCGTTGGAATGCGCCGCCCGGCAGGCGTGCCACCCAGCTGCCCAATTCCAACTCCATCAGCTGCGCCTGCAACTGCGGCGTGGGCAGGCCACAGCGTGCTTGCAGACCGTCCAGTCCGATGGGGTCAAAGCCCAGGGCCTGCAGCAAAGCAACCAGAGCCGGGCTGACGGCGTCCTGCCCGGTGTTGGCTGAGGCCGATGGCGCGCTGGTGGCGAATTGCAACTCCTCCAAAACGTCTTGCGCGCTCTCCACCAATTTGGCCCCTTGCTTGATCAGCGCATGGCAGCCTTTAGATTGCGTGCTGTGAATCGAGCCGGGGATGGCGAATACATCGCGCCCCTGTTCCAGCGCGAGCCGCGCCGTGATCAGCGAGCCCGATTGCAGCGCGGCTTCAACCACCAGCGTCCCGCGTGAAAGACCCGCAATCAGGCGGTTGCGCTGCGGGAAGTTGGCTGCCAAGGGGGGTGTTCCCAAGTGGTATTCGCTCAGGATCACACCGCTGTTTGCAATCTGGTGGGCCAATGTCACATTCTGCTTGGGATACACCCGGTCCAAGCCCGTGCCCACAACGGCGATGGTGGCGATGGTTTGCGCGTCCGCGCGGGTTGACAGCAGCGCGCCAGCGTGGGCCGCTGCGTCGACGCCCAGCGCCATGCCCGAGACCACGGTCAAGCCCGCTTGCGCCATAGCCTCGGCGAAATCATGCGCGTTGCGCGCACCTTGTGGGGTGGGGTTGCGGCTGCCCACGATGGCAATGCCTGCGGCCTGGGCCCGGTCCAAACCGGTGCTTCCATCTTGCAAGACTTCCCAACTGGAGGCCAACCCCAACCCGTACAGCATCAGGGGCGGGTCTTCCAGCTCCAGCAGGCAACGCGGGTAGGCCGGGTCGCCCAAAGTCAGGACGCGCCGCCGCTCGGGGTCTGCACCGAGCCAATCGCGCGTGCTGTGCAGCAAGCCTTCGAGGGCGGGCGGGGGCGCGCTCAGGGACTGGGCTTGCGCCGCGCTCACCACGGTACCGAGGGCGGCCTGGATGCTTTCGAAAATATGCTGCGGCAGGCCGAAGGCGCGCAGCAACTGCCGCGCGCGCTGATTGCCAATGCCCGGCGTCAGCGAAAGCCGCAGCCACGCGGCAAGGTCCGCCGCATCGGGCTGAAGGTGGTGCGGGTCAGTGTCCTGCATCAGGGGCCCGCCAATGCATCGCCGACCCGCACGCCTTCGGTTACCTCGGTTAAGAGCGCATACGCCATGCGGTCATAGCTCAGAAAAACCAAGGCCGTTCCGGTGCGCTCCTGAGGCAGTTGCCAGGACTCCTGCAGCGAATCTCCCAAGTCACGGGCCGTTGCAGGGCGCGACAGGATGTTCAGCAGATGTCCGACCTCCACACCATCGCTGCGTCCACGGTTGATCGAGATGATCTGGTTTTGGCTGCCTTGCCGTTGCGCGGTTCCGTACAAACCCAGCACCCGTGCCTGGATAGCCTGGGTGGGCCAATGCGGGCGCAGGGGCTCGGGCGCGGCGATTTGGGTCATCAATACATGGTCGCCGACCATGATTTCCTGTTCGCTGGACACAATCTCCAGCGTCGCGGGTACCCGCATCATGGCGGCTTCTGGGCTGTCTTGGTCGCGTGCCTGACCCGTGCCTTGAATCCATACCGCACTTCCCAGGATATGCGCCTCCTGGCCCAGAACCTCCCCGGTTTGCGGGTCCTTCAGCGGGAGCATCTCCCGGAAAATGCGCAAGCGCTGACCCCGCGCGGGAAGCGCCTGCGCCGGATTGCCGGCGCCGACTGCGTAAATCCGGTCCCCGGTCCCGAACATGACGCGTTGGTCGGGCCCGCCGATGATCCGCGCCGACTCAGCGACTTGCGCATCGCTCAAAGTCAGCGGTTGGCGCAGCAAAGCGTGCAGAAGTTTCAGCGTCTTGTCGCTCAGCGGAACTTCGTCCAAGAGCGTGAAGCGGGCTACCGGACTGATTTTGATCGTGGGGACGTCCAACGCATCTTCAACGGCCACTTGGGCCGTGGCCAGAAGGGGCAGGCACAGTCCCAGCGCGGCGGCGCAACGCGTGGAATGCAGGACAAGAATGCGCACCATGTGACAGGACTCCCTTGCAACAGCCGCGGCCGTGCGCGACGTGGTTTGTTTTTGCAACTATTGTACGGATTGAGGACTACCGGGGAACAAACCGGTGAAAATACGGCCCCCGAGATTGCACCCGCCATGCCCTTACTCACCATCCTTCAATACCCCGACCCCCGCCTGCACACGGTGGCGCGGCCTGTCAGCGCCTTTGATGACCGCTTGCGCCGATTGGCCGCCGACATGCTGGAAACCATGTACGACTCCGGCGGCATCGGCCTGGCCGCGACCCAGGTGGATGTGCACGAGCGTCTGATCGTGATGGACATATCCGAGGAGCGCAATCAGCCGCTGGTGGTGGTGAATCCCGAGATCATTTGGACCAGCGAAGCCCGCAAAATCAATGAAGAAGGTTGTCTGTCGGTGCCGGGCGTGTATGACCGTGTCGAGCGCTTTGAATCGGTCCACGTGCGGGTCTGGGATCTGGAAGGCAACGCGCGCACCCTCGAAGCGCAGGATGTGATGGCCATTTGCATCCAGCATGAGATGGACCATTTACTGGGCAAGGTGTTTGTGGAATACCTCTCGCTGCTCAAGCGCGACCGCATCAAGAAAAAAATGCGCAAAGCCCAGCGCGAGGATGCGCATTGAGACTGGTTTTTGCCGGAACCCCCGAATTTGCCCGCGTCGCCTTGGCTGCCCTGCATGCGGCCGGCCACGACATCTCCCTGGTGCTTACCCAGCCCGACCGACCGGCCGGGCGCGGTATGAAGTTGCAGGCCTCCGCCGTCAAGGAGTGGGCGCTGACGCATGGCGTTCCGGTGCAGCAACCGCGCAGCCTGCGGCTCGATGGCAGCTTCGC
>CANFTU010000180.1 GCA_947450005.1 Comamonadaceae bacterium
GAGGCGGTGATCCACCGCTTTGACGGCGGGCCGGTGGGGCTGGACAACATCGCCGCGAGCATCGGCGAAGAGCGCGAAACCATTGAAGACGTGATCGAGCCCTATTTGATTCAGCAAGGCTATTTGCAGCGCACCCCGCGCGGGCGCATCGCCACGCTGGCCGCGTACCGGCACCTCGGTGTGACCGCGCCACGCGCGGCGGGCGGGGATTTACTCGGCGATTAGGCCGGGGTAAAAAAACTCAGGCGCTGCCTTCGTCCAGCGCGTGCGCGTCCAGATGCTGGGTGTCGGCCCAGCCCACCAAGGTCAGCGACTGCGGGGTGTACAGCAGCCGGTTGATGGCGCAATTGCCCAGCTCCCAAGTGCGCGGGGCGTTCAAGGCCTGGCCCGTGGCCAGGCGGTACAGCATGTCGAGCACGCCGCCGTGGCTGACCAGCGCAATGTGTTCGCCGGGATGCTGCGCGGCGATGGCCTGCAGCGTGGCAGCTACTCGCTGGTACACCGTGGTGTAACTCTCGCCGCCGGGTGGCGCCCAATGCGGGTCGCGCTGCTTCCAGCGCACGGCGTCTTCTGGGTGCAGCGTGCCGACCTCGTCGTATGTCAAACCCTGAAAGCTGCCAAAACTGCGTTCGCGCAAACCTGGCTCCAGGCGCAAATCCGTTGCGGCCATACCGCTGTGTCGCGAAATAGCGCGTGAGATAGCCAGCGCGGTGTCATGGGCGCGGCGCAGGTCGCTGCAATAGATGGTGGTGATGCCGCTGTCAGCCAGCGCCTGGCCCGCCCGCTGCGCCTGCCAACGGCCGCGTTCGTTCAAGTCGGTATCCAACTGGCCCTGTAAGCGGGATTCGGCATTCCAGGCGGTTTCGCCGTGGCGCACGGCGGTGATGTGGGTGGCTTGCTGCATGGTCAGACGCCCGGCGCTGGGTGGTGGGTCAGGGACGCGGCTGCATGCCGCCGGGCGACAGGTCGATCAGCACCTGACGCCCCTTGTCGCCGCCCTGCGGGAAGTCCTGCACCGCTGCCAGCAACACGGCGGGCAGCACTGCAGCGCGGTCGCTCCACGGGCCTTCGTGCGTGGCTGTGCTCTCAAACACCACGGATTTGTTGGCTGCGTCCCGTAGCAGCAGATGGACCGCGTAGCGGTAGCGCGGAGCTTGCAGCCCCATGGGTGCCGGTTGCGCCCACAGGTCGCTGCCCATGCTGCCAAAACCCCAGTAGGCATGAAAGGGGCTGGTCTGGTTGATGGCGTCCACGGCCACGCGCAGCTCCAACGTGAAGCGGGGGGCCTGTGCATCGGGCACCAGCCCTTTTTGTGCCAGGACCGGCAGCGCCATGTTCTCAAGCCAGTCTTGGGTTTGCGCCTCCGCCTGTTGGGAGGGCAGGCGCTCAAACCGGAAGCTGAAAGGGCCAGCCGGCGGCATGTCGGCCGTGGCCGTGGCGAAACTGCGCACGCTGCTGTCGATCACGCGATGGGTGGCGCAGCCGGCCAGCGCCAGGCTGACGAGCAGAAGGCACAGACTGGCAGCGCGGCGGCCGCAGAGCAAGCGCACGGGTTTAGAGCTGCACCAATTGCACGCCGCCGGGCGCGCCGGGCGTGGGCAGATCGGGGGCGTCGAAGGCGGTGTCGCCTTCGGGTTCTGGGACGCCGGTGGTGCGGATGTTCTGGAAATCGTGCCGCTTGGTGTCCATCAGGTGCGACGGCACGACGTTTTGCAGCGCCGTGAACATGCTCTCAATGCGGCCGGGGTATTGTTTTTCCCAGTCGCGCAGCATATTGCCGATTTGCTTGCGCTGCAGGTTTTCCTGGCTGCCGCACAGCGTGCAGGGGATGATGGGGAAGGCGCGGTGCGCGGCCCAGCGGGTGAGGTCTTTCTCCGTCACATAGGCCAGCGGGCGGATCACGATATGGCCGCCGTCGTCACTGACAAGTTTGGGTGGCATGCCCTTGAGTTTGCCGCCGAAAAACATGTTCAAGAAAAACGTTTGCAGCATGTCGTCGCGGTGGTGACCCAAGGCGATTTTGGTGATCTTCAGTTCGTCGGCCACGCGGTACAGAATGCCCCGGCGCAGGCGGCTGCACAGGCTGCACATGGTCTTGCCTTCGGGGATGACCTTCTTGACGATGCTGTAGGTGTCCTGCGTCTCGATGTGAAAGGGTACGCCGAGTTGCTTCAGGTAGGCGGGCAGGATGTGGTCGGGGAAGCCGGGCTGCTTCTGGTCCAAGTTGACGGCAATCAGCTCAAAGTTGACCGGCGCGCGATGCTGCATTTTGAGCAGGATGTCGAGCATGCCGTAGCTGTCCTTGCCGCCCGAGACGCAGACCATCACGCGGTCGCCTTCTTCGATCATGCCGAAATCCATGATGGCCTGGCCGACCTGGCGGCACAGGCGCTTTTCCAGCTTGTGGGTTTCGCGTTCGATTTTCAGCGCGCGTGCAGCCGCATCGGGCGCATCGGCCGCTTGCGCGGCTTCGGCAATTTCAGGGGCAATCCAGGGGGAATTCATGGGGGCAATTGTCGCATTCAGCGCGGTTTCACCACAAACCGGTCTCGACCTTGATGGCGACTTCGCAGTCTTCAAAAATCTCCAGCTTGGCAATCTTGACGCGCACCCCGATCACGCCGGGCAGTTGCAGCAGGCGGTGCGCGAGTTTGCCGATCAGGCTCTCCAGCAAATTCACATGCTCGGCGGTGCATTCGCTGATGATGATCTGCCGCACTTTGCGGTAGTCCAGCACGTGGTTGATGTCGTCTTTGGGCAGCAGTGGCTGCGCGCCCAAATGCAGCTCGGCGTCGACCTGGATCGGCTGGGGCGCGATCAGCTCCGATTCCAGAATGCCCAGGCTGGCCTCAAAGCGCAAGCCTGTGAGGGTCAGAATTTGTTTGCCGATGGTCGGCGCGGCGGGAAGGGTCACGGTGGGGGTCCTGAAAAATCAGCGCTTGGATGGGTCGCCGCGAAAGTCAAGGGGTCTGCGCGCCGCGCAGACGGAAGACTTCGACGCCCACGGCCTCGCAGTCGGGGTAGACGTCGAGCTTGGCGGTGGCCACACGCACCGCTTCGACATGGGGGTTGTTCAACAGGTCGGCGGCGATCTGGTCGCACAGCGTTTCCTGCAGATTGATGTGGCCCGCTGCGGTGCGCTGGCGCACGACGCCACGGATGAAGTCGTAATCGACGATGTCCTCGATGCGGTCACGCGACGGGTCCGAGTGCGTGTAGGGCACGTACAAGTCCACGTCAAATCGCATGCGCTGCGGCGCGCCTTGTTCAAAGTCGTGGATGCCGATGTGCACGTCGAGCACGTGGCCGCGCAAAAACAATTTGCGGCAGGTCCGCAACAGCTGCGCTTCATCCATGGCCGGGCTGCGCCTTCAAGGTGTTGATGGCAAACATGACGTCACGCTCCAAAGGTACGAGATGCTGGCCATTGTCCACAGTCAGGGTGACGCCATTCAAGGAGCGGTTCTCTGCCAGAAACCGGCAGCTGGCGGCCACGTCGCGCGGGTCGATGGCGCGGTGCAGCAGGTTCACGCGGCCGGCGCGGGCAAAGTTGTCCTCGCTTTGCGGTCCGCTGGGGTAAATCAGGCCGGGTGCGACGCCGCAGACCCGCACCGACGGGGCCAGCGCCTGCGCTTGCAAGGCCACGCTGCGCTCCAAGGCGAGCTTGCTGGTGGTGTACGAAAAATAGTCCGGGTTGAGGTTGAAGACTTTCTGATCCAGCAGATGGACCACGCAGGCGTCCGCGTGCGGGTCAGACGCGCGGCGCGCGGCTTGTTGGCGCGCCAGTTCGCGCCCCAGCAGCAGCGGGGCGATCAGATTCACCTCGAGCTGGCGGCGCATAAGTGCCGGGTCAAAGTCGGGGCCGGTGTCGGGTTCAAAGAGCGAGGCGTTGTTGACCACCGCGCGCAGACCGCCGCTGCGCTGCGCGATCTGCGCCATCATGGCCAGCACCTGCGGCTCCTGCGCCAGATCTGCGGCCACGGTTTCCACCGACAAGCCCGCGCCGCGCAGTTCCTGCTGCAAGGCGTGGGCCGCGTCACCCGAGCGCGCGTAATGGCACCATACGTGCCAGCCTGCCTGCGCAAAACTGCGCACCAGCAATTGGCCCAGGCGGTGTGCGCCGCCGGTAATCAAAACATGGTCTGCCATGGTGTGTCGCTGAATGCCTCGTGGGTCGGGTGAGCCGCCAGGGGCCGGGGCGCGCCGCATAATCGCCGCCACCGCAACTCGCCCGCCCGTCTGATATGGAGCCAAGCAACCCGCTGGAGGTGGCTATTAGAAACCACCTCGCCGCCCATGGCGGTTGGATGGGTTTTGACGACTTCATGCAACAGGCGCTGTACACGCCGGGCCTGGGTTATTACGCCAACACCCTGCCCAAATTCGGCGACTCGGCGCAGGCGGGTGGGGCGCAAGCCGCCGGCAGCGATTTCGTCACAGCCCCCGAGCTCACGCCGCTATTCGGCTACGCGCTGGCGCGCCAGGTGGC
>CANFTU010000181.1 GCA_947450005.1 Comamonadaceae bacterium
GGAAATTGCTGCGCTGCTGAGCGACGAGGCGCGCCGGGAGGCCATCCGGCGCAGTGGGAGCGCTGAAGCCTTGCACCGCCTGATCCGGGACTGGCCCGGTCAGACCGAAGCGCTCAACGCCTAACCGTTTCACGGTACTTGTAACTCCCTCAGGCAGTCAACGCGCATGAAACCCACCGTTGTCAGTGCCGATGTTCTTTTCGAGGCTTTCCGCAACCGCTTGCACTGGCAGTGGGTCGCCGGGCTGGGTGCGTCTGAGCGGCGGTTTGATGAGGTTGCCGTGCGCGCGGCGCGCTCCGGTGCCGATTTGGTGGGCTACCTCAACTACATACACCCGTACCGCGTACAAATTCTGGGTGAGCGGGAGATTGCCTACATCACCGGAGGCGCTGATGCCGATGCGCAACGCAGCTTGTCGCGCATTGCGCGCATCGTCACCCTGCAGCCGCCGGTGATCGTGCTGGCAGATGGACAAAGCGCCCCGGCCGCGCTGATATCCATGTGCGAAGAAGCGCAAATCCCGATGTTCGCCACCCGCGATTCCTCGGCCTTTGTGATCGACGTCTTGCGTGCCTACCTGTCCAAACACTTCGCTGACCGGGTGTCGATGCACGGGGTTTTTATGGACATTCTGGGTCTGGGCGTATTGATCACGGGTGAGTCCGGTTTAGGGAAAAGTGAGCTGGGACTGGAATTGATATCGCGTGGCAACGGCCTGGTGGCGGATGACGCGGTGGACCTGTACCGCATCAACCAGGCCACGATTGAGGGCCGCTGTCCCGAGTTGTTGCAGAACCTTTTAGAGGTGCGGGGTATCGGTTTACTGGATATCCGCGCTATTTTTGGCGAGACCGCCGTGCGGCGCAAGATGCGGCTCAAGCTGATCGTGCACCTGGTGCGCAAAGAGACGCTGGAGCGCGATTACGAGCGCATGCCACATGAGCCGCTCACCCAGGACATCATCGGCATTCCGGTGCGCAAAGTCGTGATCCAGGTGGTTGCCGGCCGCAACATCGCGGTGTTGGTGGAGGCTGCAGTGCGCAATACGATTTTGCAGTTACGCGGGATCGATACCTACCAGGATTTCTTAGACCGCCACCGTCAGGCCATGGAGCGCGGCCACTAAGTCGGCTGGCGGTTGGGGCAGGGGTTCTTGCGGCAGGTGGCGTACAGGCTCAGCGCGTGGTCGGCAATTTCAAAACCCAGCCGACGGGCGATCGCGTGTTGCCGGTTTTCGATCTCGGTATCAAAAAATTCTTCGACATGGCCGCAGTCGAGGCAGACCAGGTGGTCATGGTGTTGCCCGTCATTGAGTTCGTATAGGGCTTTGCCACCTTCAAACTGGCTGCGGGTGAGCAGGCCGGCTTGCTCAAACTGTGTCAGCACCCGGTAGACGGTGGCCAGGCCGATGTCAAAATTTTCCAAAATCAGCAAACGGAAAACGTCTTCCGCTGACATATGGGACTGTTTGGCGCGCTGGAAAATATCCAAAATCTTCAGGCGGGGAACCGTCGCCTTGAGGCCGGAATTTTTCAATCCATCGGTGTTATTCATGGTGGTTGATCCTCAACGCATTGGCAAAAAGCCTGCCGCTACAATGGCTTGACACTATTGTCTGCGATGTCTATGCCCCCCCCGAAGCGTTGTGCGTTGTGCCTTGCGGCCCTGCTGGCAAGCGCGTTTTTGCTGTCTGCTTGCCAGACGGCGATCAATATGGCCGACCAGACCGCGTCTGCGGTCAAGCCCTACATCACGCCCTTGGTCACGCCCTACAAAATTGACGTGGTCCAGGGCAATGTGGTGACGCGGGAGCAGCTGGCAACGTTGCAGGTCGGCATGTCGCGTCCCCAGGTTTCCGGTGTAGTGGGCACGTCCTTGCTGGTGAGTGTCTTCCATGCGGACCGGTGGGACTACGTGTTCAGCTTCAAGCGCAAAGGTAGTGCCATGGAGTCACGCCGGGTCACACTCTGGTTCGAATCCGATAAGTTGGCGCGCATCGAGGCCGATGAGCTCCCCAGCGAAGCGGAATTTGTGGCGGGCTTGAAGGGCGTGCGTGAGCCAGGTCCTTTGCCGGTGTTGGAAGCGACGCCCGAGCAATTGCAGCGTTTCCCGCTCCCCGCGCGCACCAGCGCCGCCAGCGCGCCCCGTTTCGTTCCGAGCAGCTACCCGCCGCTGGAAGCCCCCCCAACCCCTTAGCCATTCACATCCACCATGCCCACAAACAGCGCCGCACCTCCCTACCGCATTGCCGTGGCCGGTGCTTCCGGGCGCATGGGGCGCATGCTGGTGGAAGCCATTGTTCAGGCGGACGATTGCCGCTTGACTGCCGCGCTGGATATGCCCGGCAGCGCTGCGTTGGGTGAAGACGCTGCCGCATTCAACGGCAAAGCGGTCGGCGTCGCGGTGCGTGCCGACATCGAACAGGCGCTACCCGGCAGCGCGTTCCTGATTGATTTCACCCGGCCCGAGGGCACCATGGAGCACCTGGCGGTGTGCACGCGTTTGGGTATCGGCATGGTCATCGGGACCACGGGTTTCAGTGAGGCCCAAAAGGCGCAGATTGCCCATGCCGCGCAAACGATTCCGATCATGATGGCCCCCAATATGAGCGTGGGCGTGAACGTGACCCTCAAGCTATTGGAAATGGCGGCCAAGGCCCTGAACACCGGCTACGACATCGAAATCATTGAGGCCCACCACCGCCACAAAGTCGACGCACCGTCCGGAACGGCCTTGCGCATGGGGGAGGTGATTGCGCAGGCGCTGGGCCGTGACCTGCAGGAATGCGGCGTGTTTGCCCGTGAAGGTATCACCGGCGAGCGCGACCCGTCGAGCATTGGTTTCTCCACGATCCGCGGCGGCGACATTGTGGGAGATCACACGGTCCTGTTCGCAGGAACCGGTGAGCGCATCGAAATCACCCACAAATCCTCCAGCCGTTCTACCTATGCGCAAGGCAGCTTGCGTGCGGTAAGGTTTCTGGCGGACAAGCCCCACGGCTTGTTCAATATGTTTGATGTCCTGGGCTTGCAATGAGCGTTGGTGCGAACTGGCTGCAGGGTGACCCGGTCCATGTGACGGTCGCGCTGGTGTTGCTGGCCATGTCCGTTTCCAGTTGGAGCCTGATGATTGGAAAAACCCTGCTGCTGTGGCGCGCCGGCGTGAACCTGCGCCAGGGCATCGCAGCTTTTTGGCAGGCCCCCGGATGGGAGGCCGGCACCCGTGCGGCGACCGGTTTGGACGCCAGCGGATTGCTGCATCCGCTGCTTGCGGCTACCCATGCGCCGGTGCCCGGCACCCTGGCGGCCGCTGGCACGCCGGATCAGCAACACATGCGCAACTTGCGCAATGCCCTGGACAATGCCATGCGCCGCTTGCAGTTCGGACAGGTGGTGCTGGCCACGATTGGCGCAACCGCGCCCTTTGTGGGCTTGCTGGGCACGGTGTGGGGCATTTACCAGGCGCTGCTCGGCATCGCCGAGGCGACGCAGGTCAGCCTGCCCCAAATTGCCGCGCCAGTGGGGCAAGCGTTGATCATGACCGCGGCCGGTCTGGCTGTCGCAATTCCGGCGGTGCTGGGCTACAACCTGTTGGGCCGCTGGATCGGGCGTGTGGAGTCGCAGTTGGAAGGCTTTGCCTTTGACTTGCACGCGCTGCGCAACCAGCACGCTGCCGCCTGATCGATCTCCCCATGGGCTTCGGTCGATTCTCCCGTGCCGCGCCCGCCGCTCCGATGGGCGAGATCAACATGACACCACTGGTTGACGTCATGCTGGTGTTGTTGGTGATCTTCATGGTCACGGCTCCGTTCATGGTCAGCGCGGTCCGCGTGGCACTGCCGCAAGCCGAATCCAAGCCGGCACCGCCGCCGCTTGCGCCGTTGGTCGTCCACATCGACAAGGCCGGGCAGGTGTTTATTCAAGACCGTGCCGTAGACCCCGCGCAATTGCGTGCGGAGCTGACCCGGGCCGCCACCGCCGCCCCCGATACCGAGATCCAACTGCGCGCCGATGCAGCCGTGCCGTATGGGCGTGTGGCCGAATTCATGGCTCTGGCACAAGCTGCCGGTTTGGCGCGCATCGGCTTTGTCACCGAGGCCGTGCCCCCGAACCTCCCGTAGACCTAAAATCCCCCGGCCCTGCGCGCCCACCTCGGCAGCGGGTGGCCCCTCCCGACGCCCCTCTTGTATGCACGATAAATACCAACCCTCCGCCATCGAACAAGCCGCCCGCGCGCACTGGGCGCAACCCCTGTGGAGCGGCCACGAGGCCTACCGCGTCACCGAAGACGCCAGCAAGCCGAAGTACTACGCCTGCTCCATGCTGCCTTACCCCAGCGGCAAGTTGCACATGGGCCACGTGCGCAACTACACCATCAACGACATGCTCACGCGCCACCTGCGCATGAAGGGCTACAACGTCTTGATGCCCATGGGTTGGGACGCCTTCGGCCTGCCGGCGGAAA
>CANFTU010000182.1 GCA_947450005.1 Comamonadaceae bacterium
GCGCTGGGTTGCAAGCGCTGGCGAAAAATCCACAGCAAGCCATGCACCGCACTGCGGGCAATGAAGTAATCGCGCTGCACGCCGGGCGCACTGTCCCAGCCCGCCGCTTCGATGCGCTGGGGACCTGCCAACAGGGCCAAGGGGCCATGGAAGCGGGGCGCACCGAGCGCGTCGGTGAGCAAAGGCTGCGGGCTCTCGCACAGCCAGGCCGGGTAGAGGCCTGCGTCGGCGTCGCACAGCACCGCGCGCTGCGCCCCCTGCCGGGATACGGCAGCTGCGGAGTCTGCCGCGTGCCAATGCTGCATGGATTCGGGCCGGTGGTCGTCCTCCAGTGCCACGCGCAAGACGCTGCCCGGCCCTAAGCGGGCGGACACCCGCTCCAGCATCTGGTGCAGCGGATCGCCCGTGCGCTGGTCATCGGGCAGCAGGCTGCGGCTCTCGCCTTGAAACGGCTGGGTGGCCGGGGCGCGCAGACGCAGGTACAAAACCGGCGCGGGCAGCAGCACGCGGGCGAGTTGCTCGGCGAACAAGCGCTCCCAGTGGCGCATGTCCTGGCTGGCCTGGGCGGTGCGCAGTTGCAAACGCCCCCAACCGTCGCCGCTGTGGTGGGCATCGGTATGCGCGGCATTGCTGCGCCGGGCGTCGAGCTGCCACTGCAGCTCCAACGCCAAGGCTCCGCGCTGGCGCAGACGCAGCCAAAGACCCAGCTGCGCCAACAGGCGGCGCGCGCCAAATAACAAAGCGGGCGCGCTATCAACCTGGGCGGCAAGCTCCAATGTCTGGTCAAACACCTCCGGCACGGTGAGCCAGGGGTAGCGCTCGGGGCGCTGGCCGTAGGCGCAATCCAGCGCGTCCAGCAAAGCCGCGCCGAAGCGCCGGGCCACACCGCCACGGGGTAGCGCCCGCAAGCTGCCCCAGTCATGCACACCCAGCCGTGCCAGCGTTGGCAGATGCGGTACCGCTGCGGCCAGCGTGCGCACCGGCAGGGCATTGATAGGCAGGCGCGGCAGCGGCGGCAATTGCAAACGCGCCAGTGCCACCAAAGCCGTGCGGCCCTGGGCCAGCCGTGGCGCTGTTGCGGGCGCAGCGGCCGCAAGCGGCGCATCCTCGCCGTGCAGCAAAGCCTGTAGCAAAGCCGCACCGCCGCCAAACAGGCGCACGCTGGCCGAAACCTCCAGCACCAAAGCCGACTCCACCTGCGCGACCAAGGGCGTCAGACGCAGCGCATGCCAGGCCCAGACGCGCAAGGCCTCGACCCCATCCGCCTGCGCCGCCGGCTCAGGCTGCAGCGCGATCCAGTGCGGGCGCATTGGCAGAAAAACCCGGGGGCGCCATTGCGGGCGCAGTTACAGCCGCGGACACATGCGCTGCGGCCAGAACGCGCGCCAGTTGCCCCTGCGTAGGCAGTATCTGCAAAGCCTGCGCCAGCGGCGGGCCCCGGCGTTTGAGGATTTCCACACGCAGGCCCGTGGCATGTATGGCGCAGGGTGCGAGCTGTATGCGCAGCACCGCAGGCGATGCGGTGTGCGCCGCCTCGCTGTGGCGCATCACAAACAGCAGCTTGTGGTGCTGTGCGGCGGCCAGTTGCAAGCGGCGCAATTCCTGCGGCCGCGCCTGCGCCCGCCACAGCAGCACCGCATCCACCGGCGCGCAGCGCAGTGCCTGCTCAGCCATCCAGAGTTGCGCATCGGCCGCGCGCAGCCACAACAAACGCTGCCAAGGCAAACCGAGGCCGGTCAGCGCAGGCGCAAACGGCAGCAAGGCCGCAGCCCCCAGCGCGGGCGCACCCACCAGCACCACCGGTCCCTGCCCGCAGCGCAACAAAGCAGGCAGCAGCAGACGCCATTCCAGGTGCACGCCCGGCGCTTGCACCAGCTCAGTCAGCGCACCCACCGGCCAGCCGCCGCCGGGCAATTGGGCATCGAGCGCAGCATCGCCGCTGGAGACCGTGTCCGCCTGCGGCGCAGCAAGCGCATCCGCGCGCCAGACCTGATCGGGCAGGCCGGCGGCGTAGGGAGAGGAGGGAGAAGGTGCGGCTGACATGGCATAAATACTGTATTTAATTACAGTATATGCCAGCACCCTCCCCGGCGCCAGGACGGCGATTCAAGCCTGACCGATTTCAGGCCAGCGGTGGTGCAGATACACCCAGGACACCAGGCCGATCGACATCAACCCCAGCGAACTCACAGCCAGCGCCACCGGGGAATGCATCACCAGCGGCGAGACCAGACCGGCGACGATGGCGTTGGCCGATGTACCCACAAACATGTGCAGCGAAGAAGCCATGCCCCGGCGCTCGGGGTGCAAGTCCAGCACCAGAATCGTCACGGCCGGCACCATCAGCGCCCAGCCAAAAGCAAATATGCAGACCGGGAACATGGCCCACCAGACGTTGGGGGTGAACACCAGATTGGCCGCCACATTGAGCACGCCCACGCACAGCATCACCACAAAGCCGTCGCGAATCTGGCGCTTGGGCGTACGCCGCCCCGCCACCCGCCCGCTCACCCAGGCGCCGCCCATGATGCCGCTGATGGTGAACAGAAAAAACACAAAAAACTGCTGTGGCAGCAAATGCAAGTGCTCGCTCAAAAACACCGGCGCACTCAAGACATACAAAAACATGCCGTTAAAGGGTACGCCGCTGGACAAGGCCAGCAACACGAAACGCCGGTCGCCGCCAAGTTGCCAATAGCCGGCCAGCAGATTGCGGGGATGGAAACGCTGGCGCTGGCTGATGTGCAGGGTCTCAGGCAGCCAGCGGAAATTGGCCAACCACAAGGCAATGCCGACCCCGGTGAGGAACCAGAAAATCGCCTGCCAGCCGATCCACACCAGCAGCGCGCCGCCAATCAACGGCGCAATCGCCGGGGCAATGCCAAAAAACAGGGTGACCTGGCTCATGACCTTCTGGGCCCGGGCGGGCTCGTACATGTCGCGGATCACGGCACGGGCGATCACGATGCCCGCACCGGTGGAAAAACCCTGCAGCGCCCGGAAAAAAACCAGCTGTCCGATGGTCTGCGACAGCGCGCAACCTGCCGAAGCCAGGGTGAACACCGCCATGCCCCACAAAACCACCGGGCGGCGGCCGAAGCTGTCGGAAATCGCGCCATGGAACAAGGCCATGAAAGCAAAGGCCATGAGGTAGGCCGAGAGGGTTTGCTGCATTTGCAGCGGCGTGGCCTGCAGCGACGCGCCCATGGCCGCAAAGCCGGGCAGATAGGTGTCGATGGAAAACGGCCCCAGCATGCCCAGCACCGCCAGCAAAATGGCAAAGGCCCATTGCGGGGCACGCCACAGGGATTGGGCGTCGGGATTCACGGGGTCAACAGAGAAACGGGCACGGTCCATTGGAACACGGCCAGAACACGGGGAACATAATCCCCTGATGACCTCCAACGTGTTTGCCAGCCTGCCCCTGTCCCCCGAAACGCTGGAGAACCTGCAGCAACTCGGCTACTTGGAGATGACGCCGATTCAAGCCGCTGCCCTGCCCCCGGCGCTGGCCGGTCAGGATCTGATTGCCCAGGCGCAAACCGGCAGCGGCAAAACCGCCGCCTTTGCGCTGGCCCTGCTGGCGCGGCTTAACCCGCGCTGGTTTGCGGTGCAGTCACTGGTTTTGTGCCCCACGCGCGAGCTGGCCGACCAGGTGAGCGCCGAAATCCGCCGCCTGGCGCGGGCGCAGGACAACATCAAAGTGGTGACCTTGTGCGGCGGCGTGCCACTCCGCGGTCAGCGCGCCACGCTGGAAAACGGCGCACACATCGTGGTGGGCACGCCGGGCCGCGTGATGGACCACCTGGCGCGCGCCACGCTCACCCTGGAAGGTCTGAACACCCTGGTGCTGGACGAGGCCGACCGCATGCTGGACATGGGCTTTCTGGACGACATCCGCACCGTGGTCAAGCAGGCTCCGGCGCAGCGCCAGACCTTGCTCTTCAGCGCGACCTACCCGGACGGCATCGCCACGCTGGCGCAGCAGTTCATGCGCGAACCGCAACGCATCAGCGTGCAGGCCACGGCGGCGCAGGTGACGATTGACCAGCAATTTATCGAGATCACGCCGCCCCAACGGTTGGATGCAGTGGCCGCGTTGCTGCGGCATTTCCGACCGGTCAGCACGCTGGCTTTTTGCAACACCAAGCAGCAGTGCAAAGACCTGGAAGCGTTTTTGCAGGCCCAGGGCTTTAGCGCGCTGGCGCTGCATGGCGAACTGGAGCAGCGCGAGCGCGACCAAGTGCTGGCGCAGTTTGCCAACGGCAGCTGCTCGGTGCTGGTGGCCACCGACGTGGCCTCGCGCGGGCTGGACATTGCCCAACTCGAAGCCGTGATCAACGTGCACATCACGCCCGACCCCGAGGTGCATGTGCACCGCGTCGGACGCACCGGCCGCGCCGGGGCCAGCGGGCGCGCCATCAGCCTGGCGA
>CANFTU010000183.1 GCA_947450005.1 Comamonadaceae bacterium
TGAGGTCCATGGGGTTCATGCCTGCGGCCACGTACTTCATGCCTTCGCGCACGATGGCTTGTGCCAACACGGTGGCGGTGGTGGTGCCGTCGCCAGCGTTGTCAGAGGTCTTGGAAGCCACTTCCTTGACCATCTGCGCGCCCATGTTTTGCAGTTTGTCTTTGAGTTCGATTTCTTTGGCCACGGACACGCCGTCTTTGGTCACGGTGGGGGCGCCGAAGGAGCGCTCGAGCACCACATTGCGGCCTTTAGGGCCCAGGGTTACTTTGACTGCGTTGGCCAGGATGTTCACACCCTCGACCATGCGTGCGCGGGCTTCGCCGCCGAAAATTACGTCTTTTGCTGCCATGTTAGGACTCCAGATTCAGTTAATTAATGGATTGTTTGCGGGAGAAATTACTTCTCGACCACTGCGAACAAATCGTCTTCTTTCATGACCAGCAGCTCGTCGCCGTCGACCTTGACGGTCTGGCCGCTGTACTTGCCGAACAGGACGCGGTCACCGACCTTGACGGTCAGGGCGGCCAATTCGCCTTTGTCATTGCGCTTGCCGGGGCCCACAGCCAAAACTTCGCCTTGATCGGGCTTTTCAGCTGCGTTGTCAGGAATGACGATGCCGGAGGCGGTTTTGGTTTCGCTCTCGACGCGCTTGACGATCACGCGGTCTGCTAAGGGGCGCAGTTTCATAAAGAATCTCCTAAAAGTTACAGAAATGGGGTGCCGCCCAGTCCGGGCAGCGTTCGCATAAGAGGAAGCCGTGGCGTTGTTAGCACTCAACTTCCGCGAGTGCTAATGATAAGGGCAGACGACGCGGCTTCAAGGGCTCACGCGAAAATTTCTGACAAATAGCCGCCCAGAACGGGCGGTTGAAGGCTGGGGAGGGCCGGTTACAACAAACGTTGCCGGTGCCGCGCGATTTCCAATTGCACCTGCTGCGGCGCGGTTCCGCCCGCGGTGTTGCGGGCTTGCAACGAGCCGTTCAGGCTCAACACCTCAAAAACATCGGGATCAATCGACGGGTGAAAGCCGCGCAGCGCGTCCAGCGACAGCGCGGACAGCTCGATGCCCGATGTTTGCGCGGATTTGACCGCATGCGCGACCACTTCATGCGCATCGCGAAAGGGCAGGCCTTTTTTCACCAGGTAGTCAGCCAGATCGGTGGCGGTGGCGTAGCCGCGTGCGGCAGCGGCCTGCATGGCCGGGGCGTGGACCGTGACGCCGCCCATCATCTCGGCAAAGATACGCAGCGTGTCCTGCAGCGTGTCCACCGTGTCAAACAGCGGCTCTTTGTCTTCCTGGTTGTCTTTGTTGTAGGCCAGGGGTTGGCCTTTCATCAGGGTGATCAAACCCATCAGGTGTCCGACTACGCGGCCGGTCTTGCCCCGTGCCAGTTCCGGTACATCGGGGTTTTTCTTCTGCGGCATGATGGAACTGCCGGTGGTGAAGCGGTCGGCCAGACCGATGAAGGCAAAGTTCTGGCTCATCCACAGCACCAGTTCTTCGCTCAGGCGGCTGATGTGCACCATGCACAGCGCTGACGCCGACGTGAACTCGATGGCGAAGTCGCGGTCGCTCACGGCGTCCAGGCTGTTGCGGCAGAGTTGCGGCACGCCGTGCGCATCGACCATGCCCAGCGCGCGGGCCACGTGTTCGCGGTCCAGGGGGTAGCTGGTGCCGGCCAGCGCGGCTGACCCGAGTGGCAGCCGGTTGGTGCGGGCCCGCACCTCGGCCATGCGTTCGGCATCCCGCGAAAACATCTCCACATAGGCCAGAAGGTGGTGCGCAAAGCTCACCGGCTGCGCCACTTGCAGGTGGGTGAAGCCGGGCATGATGGTTTGCGTGTGCTGTGCGGCCAGATCCAGCAAAGCGGCTTGCAGACCTTCAAGCAGCTGAGAGATCGTGTCAATTTCGCTGCGCAACCACAGCCGCACGTCGGTGGCAACCTGGTCGTTGCGGGAGCGGCCTGTGTGCAGGCGTTTGCCTGCATCGCCCACCAGCTGGGTCAGGCGCGCCTCGATATTCAGGTGCACGTCTTCCAGTGCCAGCTTCCATTCAAAGTCGCCGCTGCGGATTTCATGGGTAATCTGGGCCAAGCCGCGCTGGATGTCGGCCAGATCCTGCGCGCCGATGATGCCCTGCGCCGCCAGCATACCTGCGTGCGCCAGGCTGCCTTGGATATCGGCCTGCCACAGGCGCTTGTCAAAAGTGACGCTGGATGTGTAGCGCTGCACCAACTCGCTGACGGGTTCCGAAAACAGCGCTGACCAGGCCTGGGACTTTTTGTCGAGTTGGTTTGTCATCGGACAATTTTAAGGTGCGGCCCCCGGCCTGCCGCCTGCCACCTCAGCCTGTGTTGCGCAGGCCTGCTGCAATCCCGTTGATCGAAATATGGATACCGCGCTGCACCCGCTCATCGGTTTGGCCGGAGCGGTACCGCCGCACCAGCTCAACCTGCAAATGGTGCAGCGGGTCGATGTAGGGGAAGCGGTGGTGGATGGAGCGCTGCAGTGCCGGGTTGCCGGCCAGCCGCTGTTTGTTGCCCGTAATCAGCGCCAGCGCGTCAGCGGTGCGGTGCCATTCGGCGTCGATGGCCTGAAAGATGCGTTTGCGCAAGCGAGCATCCGGCACCAACTCGGCATACCGCGCGGCCAGGGCCAGATCGCTTTTCGCCATCACCATGTCCATATTAGAGAGCAGGGTCTGGAAGAAAGGCCATTGCTTTTGCATGGTTTGCAGCAGCGCGGTGCGTTCTTTCACCTGCGCCGTGCCGGCCTCGCCATCCGTGCCGTGCACAAAGGCGTGGACGGCCGCACCGAAGCCAAACCAACCGGGCAAAGTCAAGCGGCATTGGCCCCAGCTAAAGCCCCATGGAATCGCGCGCAGGTCTTCGATCGCTTGGCTGGCTTTGCGCGACGCCGGGCGCGAGCCGATGTTGAGTTCGGTGATCTCGCGCAGCGGTGTGGCACCAAAAAAATAGTCGCTAAAGCCTTCGGTCTCGTACACCAACGCGCGGTAGGCGGCCATGCTGTGTTCAGACAGTTGCGCTGCGGCTGCCAGAAAACGCTTGGATGCCGGCTTGGTCGCTTGCAGCAGCGTGGCCTCCAGCGTGGCGGCCACCAGCGTCTCCAGGTTGCGCCTGCCGATGGCGGGATTGGCGTACTTGGAGCCGATGACCTCGCCTTGTTCGGTCAGGCGGATCTGGCCGCGCACCGTGCCCGGCGGTTGCGCCAGGATGGCTTGGTAGCTCGGGCCGCCGCCACGTCCCACCGTGCCGCCACGGCCGTGGAACATACGCAGTTGTACCGGCGCGCGCTGCGTAGCCAGGTCGTCAAACAGCTCCACCAGTGCAATTTCGGCCCGGTACAGCTCCCAATTACTGGTGAAGATGCCGCCGTCTTTGTTGCTGTCGGAGTAGCCCAGCATGATGTCCTGCTCCGCGCCGCTGCGCTCCACCAGGTCGGCGATGCCGGGCAACGCGTAGAAGGCTTGCATGATGGGTGCGGCATTGCGCAGGTCTTCAATGGTTTCGAACAGCGGCACCACAATCAGGTCGCAGACCGCGTCAGCGTCGAGTGTCCCGCGCAGCAGGCCGGCCTCTTTTTGCAGCAGCAAGACTTCCAGCAAGTCGCTCACGCTTTCCGTGTGGCTGATGATGTAGTGGCGAATCGCTTCGTTGCCGAAGCGCTGGCGCATGTGCCGCGCCATTTCAAAAATCGCCAGCTCGCTCTGGGTGTGGGGTGAATACGCGGTTCCATGCACGCGCAGTGCGCGTGCGTCGTTCAGCAGGCCCGTCAGCAGCGTGCGTTTTGCGGCCTCGTCCAGCGCGCTGTAGTCGGGTGTGATGCGGGCTGCGCGCAAGAGCTCGGCCACCACCGCCTCGTGCTTGTCCGAGCTCTGGCGCAAATCCACCGTAGCCAGATGAAAGCCGAATACCTCGACCGCCCGGATTAGAGGGCGCAATCGCTGCGTGGTCAGGGCGCTGCCATGGTGGGCGTACAACGACTGCTCAATGGTGCGCAGATCATCAGCCAGTTCTTCGGGCAGGGTGTAAGGGTCTTGCGGGGCCACGGCGTGGCGCATCGCCTCGGTACCCGTCAGCGCTTGCAAAGTCGCAGCCAGCCGCGCGTACATACCGATCAGCGCGCGCCGGTACGGCTCGTCTACGCGGTGCGCGTTGCGGTCCGGGCTGCGCTCGGCCAGTGCCTGCATATGGGGGCTGCATTGCGCCAACAGAGCGGACACCGACAGCTCGCTGCCCAGGTAATGCACCTCGGTCAGGTAGTGGCGCAGCACCACTTCGCTTTGGCGGCGCAAGGCGTATTCCAGGGTCTGCGCGCTCACA
>CANFTU010000184.1 GCA_947450005.1 Comamonadaceae bacterium
CACCCCGGTCGCCGAGCCCTTTGCCGGCTTCTGGACGCAGCAATGGACAACAACAGACGGCAATATGCTGCCAATGGCTGGCTTCAGAGGCAAACCTCTGCTCATCAATTTTTGGGCCAGCTGGTGCGCTCCGTGTGTGGAAGAGCTACCTATGGTCGATGCGTTTTTCACAGCGCAACAAGCAGCGGGCTGGCAAGTGCTGGGCTTGGCCGCCGACAAACCAAAGAATGTCCAAGATTTTTTACAAAAGGCACCGCTGCATTTCCCGGTGGCGGTGGATGCCATGCTGGCCACACAGTGGGCCCGCCAACTGGGTAACCTCTCCGGCGGCTTGCCTTTTTCGGTGGTGATAAATTCCGCCGGCGACGTGGCACAACGCAAGATGGGCAAGCTGACGGATGCCGATTTGGCGGCTTGGTCGCACATAAAATAGGCTTTCTGCAGCCATTTTTCAGCAATTGCATCCAAATTTCTGTTTTCCATCTTCCCTACCAGCAGGCACGGACAGGGCTAAGTTGTTTACACTGCAGCGTGGTGCGGGGGATGGCACTTTGAATAATCACACTTGATAGGGATATCTATGGACTTACGCAAACTCAAAACACTGATCGACCTGGTGTCAGATTCGAATGTGTCGGAGTTGGAGATCACAGAGGCCGAAGGCAAAGTGCGCATCGTCAAGGCCATGGGGTATGCCCCGGCCGCTGCAGCCGTGTCCAGCCACCCAGCGGCGGCGCCCGTTGCCGCAGCGCCGGCAGCCCTTGCGCCCGCACCGGCCGCGGCTGACATGCCGGCGGCCGCAGAGCCGACTCCCGATGCCAGCCACCGCGTTACCTCCCCCATGGTGGGAACTTTTTACCGCTCCTCCAGTCCCGGCGCCAAGGCATTCGTTGAAGTCGGCGATACGGTGAAAGAGGGCCAGACCATCTGCATCATCGAGGCGATGAAGATCCTCAATGAGATCGAAGCCGACAAATCCGGCACGGTCAAAGAAATTTTGTGCGAAAACGGACAAGCGGTGGAGTACGGCCAGGCTTTGCTGGTCATCGAATAAGCGGGCCACACGTTCCATGTTCAAAAAAATTCTGATCGCCAACCGTGGCGAAATTGCGCTGCGCATACAGCGCGCCTGCCGCGAACTCGACATCCGCGCAGTCATGGTGTATTCCGAGGCGGACCGCGAAGCCAAATATGTGCGTCTGGCGGACGAGGCCGTTTGCATCGGCCCGGCAGCCTCCGCCCATAGTTACCTGAATATGCCGGCCATTATTTCGGCCGCCGAAGTAACGGACGCCGAGGCCATCCACCCCGGGTACGGCTTTTTGAGCGAAAACGCCGACTTTGCGGAGCGCGTGGAGCAAAGCGGCTTCCAATTCATCGGCCCCACAGCGGCGTCCATCCGCATCATGGGCGACAAGGTGTCAGCCAAGCAGGCCATGATCCGCGCCGGCGTGCCCTGCGTGCCCGGATCCGAGGGCGAACTTCCGGACGACCCGGTGCAGCTGCGCAGAATTGCCAAGAGCGTGGGTTACCCGGTCATCATCAAAGCCGCGGGCGGTGGCGGCGGGCGCGGAATGCGGGTGGTGCACACGGAAGCGGCGCTGGTGAATGCGGTGGTCATGACCAAGGCCGAAGCCGGTGCAGCGTTTGGTAACGCCGCCGTCTATATGGAGAAATTTCTCCAGAACCCCCGTCACATCGAGATCCAGATCCTGGCCGACAAGTTCAAGAATGCGGTGTACCTGGGCGAGCGGGATTGCTCCATGCAACGGCGCCACCAGAAAATTCTGGAAGAGTCGCCGGCACCGGGCATCAGCCGCAAACTGATTGAACGCATTGGTGAACGCTGCGTGGCGGCGTGCAAGAAGATCGGTTACCGGGGCGCCGGCACCTTCGAGTTCCTGTATGAGAACGGCGAGTTCTACTTTATTGAAATGAACACGCGGGTACAGGTGGAACACCCGGTGACGGAGATGGTCACGGGCATCGACATCGTGAAGACGCAAATCATGGTGGCGGCCGATATGAAGCTGCCGTTCACCCAGCGCCAGATCGAAATGAAAGGGCACGCGATTGAGTGCCGCATCAACGCCGAGGACCCCTACAACTTCATGCCGTCCCCTGGGCGGGTCACGACCTGGCACACGCCGGGCGGGCCGGGCGTCCGGGTGGATTCGCACGTGTACGCCAACTACTTTGTGCCGCCCTACTACGACTCCATGGTGGGCAAGCTCATCACCTATGGCGATACACGCGAACAGGCCATGGCGCGGATGCGCTGCGCCTTGCTGGAAATGGCCGTGGAGGGCATCAAAACCAATATCCCGCTGCACCGCGAGCTGCTGAACGATGCCAAATTCATGGCCGGTGGCACCAATATCCATTACTTGGAACATTGGCTTGAGCAGCACAAACGCTGAAGCCGCATAAACGCCATGTTTGAGTTGCTTCTGGTGTGCCAGCAGGCCGGTGTGGATGCGGTCAGCGAAACACTGGAGGCGCTTGACGCTCTGAGTGTGAGCGTGGAAGACGCCGACGCTGGGTCTGATCAGGAAAACGCCCTGTTCGGCGAGCCCGGTATGCCACCCCCCGCGCAAGCCTGGGAGCAGTCACGGGTGACCGCGCTGTTCAATGACTTGGCCGGCGCCGAAGCGGCAAGCCGCTTGGTTCAGCAACTGCACGGCGCGGGCATCAGCCACGCCGCGATACAAACTGTTCCCGAGCAGGATTGGGTGCGACTGACCCAATCGCAGTTCGATCCCGTGGAGATCACCCCCGAATTCTGGGTGGTCCCAAGCTGGCACACGGCTCCCCAACAAGCCCGAACGGTTTTACAGCTGGACCCCGGCCTGGCGTTTGGCACCGGAACCCACCCAACCACGGGCATGTGCCTGCGCTGGATCGCCCAGCATCCGGGACAGCCCAGTGTGCTGGACTACGGCTGCGGCTCGGGCATTCTGGCCATTGGCGCAGCCTTGTGTGGCGCGGCCAAGGTCGTGGCGGTGGATATCGACCCGGCCGCTGTGCTTGCGAGCCAAACCAATGCCGCAGCCAACCGCGTCCAGATCCGCAGTGGAACGCCGGAACTGGCAAGCGGCAGCTACGCCCTGGTGGTGGCGAATATTCTGGCAACGCCATTGAAAGTATTGGCTCCCTTGTTGTGCAGCCATGTGGCACCTGGCGGACGCTTGCTGTTAGCGGGCATCTTGGAGCGGCAGTGCGATGAGCTGACGCACGCCTACGCCCCCTACTGCGCGTTAGAGGTGCTCGACAGCCGCGAAGGTTGGATTTTGATGTCCGCCACACTATGAGCATCATCACGCAATGTCCGCAATGCGCGACGCAGTTTCGTGCCACGCCCCAGCAGCTGCGCGCGTCCGATGGATGGGTGCGCTGCGGCCAGTGCGACCAGGTTTTCGACGCCGCCATGCATGCGGTCAGCCAGCGCGTCATCCCGCCGCCCGAGCCCGACGGCATCGTCCCATTGCGCGCCGAGTCCCCGGCGCCCAGCGATGCAGTCAATGAACCTGCACCGGCACAACTCCAGGCGGAAACACTTTTTGCGGAGTCCGCATCCACGGCGGCTAGCGAACAGCCCCGCGCGACCCGGCTTCTGTGGCTGGGTGCGGCGTTCCTGCTCGCGCTGCTGCTCCTGGCACAGTGGGTGGCGCACGAAAAGAACCTATTGGCCGCGCGTGCGCCCGCGCTCCAGCCCGCTCTAGGTGCCATCTGCAAGGCAGTGGGCTGTGTGCTCAAGGCCCCGCAATCACCGGAATTTCTCCAAATTGAAGCGTCCGCATACGACCCCTTGGGTGAGGATTCCTACCGCCTGAGTCTCACGCTGCGGAATACGGCGAATTGGCCTGTTGCCTATCCTGCGGTTGAATTGACGATCACCGATGCGTCGGAACGGCCGCTGGTCCGGCGGGTGCTGCTGCCCGCAGAGCTGGGGGTTCGCGGCGAACACCTGGACGCCCACAGTGCACAAGAGCTCAAAATTTATGTGCGCAGCACACTGGCCATTGCGCCGGGCTTGTCAGGCTACCGGCTCACGGCGTTTTACCCATAAAAAACCCGGCACGGATGCCGGGTTTTTTCCCTTCACGCAAAGCTTCAGGGTTTCTTGCCGCTCGGAAAGGGCCAGGCAGCACGCGGATGCAGCGTGGTCTGGGCGACCGGAGCAGCTTTCTTGGCTGGAGCAGCTTTCTTGGCTGGAGCAGCTTTCTTGGCTGGAGCAGCTTTCTTGGCTGGAGCAGCTTTCTTGGCTGGAGCAGCTTTCTTGGCTGGAGCAGCTTTCTTAGCTGGAG
>CANFTU010000185.1 GCA_947450005.1 Comamonadaceae bacterium
AGCAGCACGCGGTTAACGCCTTCGGCCTTGAGGGCGTCGAGTTGTGAGGCGATCGAGGTGCTGCCATAGCGCATGGCCCACCGCACCAGAACCTGCTCGCCGCGCCCCAGCAGGACTTGTTGCAAAAGCGCGGCCTGCTTTTCGGTCCAGAGTTTCAGCGGTGAACCTTCTGCAGTCCAGATGCTGGCGTACTTGGCCGCCGACTTGGCCGGGCGGAAGCGCAGGATGATGCCGTGCAGGATCAGCAACCAAAGCAGTCGCGGGATTTCGACCACCCGCTGGTCGCTCAAAAACTCAGCCAGATAACGGCGCACAGCAGCGGGCGTGGGTGCGTCCGGCGTGCCCAGGTTGCAGTACAAAACGGCAGTTTTCGGGGCTTGGCCGTGGGTAAATAGGGGTTCAATCGCAAAAGGCATAGTCGGGTATTCTCTCCCAGCCATGCTCGACACCGCCCGCGTCACTGCCATCACCCTCGATCTGGACGACACCTTATGGCCGGTGATGCCCACGCTGGTGCGGGCCGAGGCCGCTTTGAGCGATTGGCTAGCCACCCGCGCGCCGCGCACCGCCGCCTTGTTTGCCGACACCCCGCGCCGGCTCGCGCTGCGCCAGGAAGTGCTGTCGCAACACCCTGAATATGTGCACGACCTCAGCTTCCAAAGGCTGCGCGCGCTTGCCGTGGGTTTAGCCCGCGAAGGCGAAGACACTGCGCTGGCCGAGCCGGCTTTCGACGTGTTTTTCGCGGCCCGCCAATGCGTGGACTTGTACCCGCAGGCTGCCGAAGTGTTGGAGCGCCTCAGTGGGCGCTATCCGCTGCTGGCGGTTTCCAACGGCAATGCCGATGTGGTGCGGGTGGGGTTGGGGGCGTACTTTTCCGGCAGCGTCAGCGCCCGCGACGCCGGCGTGGCCAAGCCCGATCCCCGAATTTTTCATGCGGCGGCTGCGCATTTAGGCTGTGCTCCACACCAGGTGCTGCATGTGGGTGACGACCATGCCGCCGATGTGGTCGGGGCGGCGCAAGCGGGCATGCAGGCCGTCTGGCTGCGCCACCCCACGGCGCTTGAGCCCGCGCATAGCGACCACGCGCATCTGGTGGTGGAGGATTTGCGCCATCTCTGCGACGCCTTGGGCGTCTAAGGGCCCGCTCAGCGCATTGTCAGCAGCGGAATATCGTGCCGGCGGGCCAGCGCATCCAGCGACCTGCGTGTTTTGCCGGCGACAAACTGCGCCACCGCCTGGTGCGCCGGGGGCGTGAACATGTCGACCGCCGCATCACCCTGCGCACCGAGCAGCTCCATCAGCGCTTGAGCGAAGTGGGATTCCAGCGCCGCAATGGCCACGCGGCCGTCACGACACGGGTAGACCCTATATCCCGCATGCGCGCCGCCCACCGCGCCATCAGGGGTGCTTAGGCTCCAGGTGCGCGGCAGGGCCAGGTAATGGGCGGCATCGGCCAGCGCCACCTCCAGGCGCAGGCCGTGACCGGTGCGCAGCTGCTCCAGCCGGGCTTGCAGCACGGCTTCACTGGCCATCAGCGCGCCACCCATGTCGGCATACAAAGTGGGCGGCATGTGCAGGCCGTCGACCAGCCCGGCCTCGGCCAGGTAGGTCAAGTCATGGCCGGGTTCTTCGGCGCGCCCGCCGGGGGCTCCGACGATGCAGACCATGGCCAGCGCCGGGTAGGCCGCGTGCAGCGCGCGCCAGCCCAGTCCCAGTTTTTTCAGGGCCGACGGGCGAAACGAGGTCAGTAGGATGTCGGTACGTTCCAGCGCCCGGCGCAGCGTGCCTTGTCCGGCCTCGGTCTTGAGATTGGCATGTATGACTTTCACACCCGCATGTAACGTCGCGTAGGCATTGGGGTTATAGCTTTGCATCGGGTCACCGCTGCGGCCTGCGGGTGCGGGCGGCTCGAGCTTGGTGCATTGGGCACCCATGGCGCGCAGGCGCATCAGCGCGGCGGGTCCGGGCAGGTTCAGCGCCAGGCTCAGGATGCGGGTGGCGCGCAGGGGTCGTACGGACATAGTGGGGGCGTGCGAGGAGGAAAGCCTGCAATATAGTTGCCCCATCTTCTATCCGGCAAGGACGCCCGTGACCCGCCAAGCCATCACTGCTGACCTTTTCCCCGACCTGCCGGTCTTCGCTCCTTTGGAAAAGCCCAGGCCCCGTAAAAAGCCCAAGGTGGCTGCCTCCCCGGCCGCTCCAGCGCCAGCACTCCCGCACGCAGTGCCGCAGGCCGACGAGCCCGAAGCTTGGGCCCGCGCCCTGGAGGCGCATCCTGATTACCGCGTGCTGCGTCGCTTGATCCCGCGCCTGCACTGGCCGCAGACACCGGGCACGCCCGGCGCGCTGCGCCTGCGGGTGGTGGTGCTGGACACCGAAACCACCGGTCTGGATGCATCCAAGGACAAAATTATCGAACTGGCCATGCTGCGCCTGGAGGTCGATCTGGCCACCGGCCTGCCGGTGGGCGATGTGCAGGTGTTTGACGAGCTCGAAGACCCCGGCATGCCGATTCCCGCCGAAGTCCGCGCGCTTACCGGAATTAGCGATGCCGACGTGGCGGGCAAACGCCTGGACGCGCAGCGCGTGGCCGCCATGCTGGATGGCGTGGACCTGGTGATCGCCCACAACGCCGGCTTCGATCGGCCTTTTTGCGAGGCACGTTTCGCTTTGTTCCAGGACATTGCCTGGGCCTGCTCGTTCGCCGATATGGATTGGAAAGCCCAGGGCCGCAGCTCGCAAAAGCTGGAGAGTCTGGCGCTGGAGTTGGGCTTGTTTTATGACGCGCACCGCGCCGAGATGGATTGCCACGCTTTACTGGCGGTCCTGACCGCACCCTTGCCCAAGGACGTTTCAAGTCATGCGCTGGCCACCTTGATTGCCGCGTCGCGCCAACCTTCCTACCGCTTAAGCGCCACCGGTGCGCCCTTTGAAAGCAAAGACCGACTCAAAGCCCGTGGCTACCGTTGGAATGGCGATCAACGCGTCTGGCAGACCCGCGTTGGCAGCGACACGGAACTGGAGGCCGAGCTGCAATGGCTGCGCGCGCAGGTTTACGGCGTGCGCCAGGCGAGCGTGGCGCTCGAGCAAACCGATGCCTTGGTGCGCTATTCGAAGCGCAGCGGTGATTTTTCCGAGCGCAGCCTCTAAGGACCCCTATGGCATGTCAACTGGTTGGTGTTCAGGGTGCGCGCGCCCGCAAAATCCACCTGGGCGGTCGCTTGGTGGCGTCGGCGATTCACAAGACGGCGCTCACTGGACCAGCGCCTGTGGGTCCGCTGGGTCTGGTGGACGACGAGCAGGCCGACTTATCCGTACACGGGGGCTTGAGTAAAGCGGTTTACGCCTTTCCGGCCGCGCATTACCCGTTTTGGCGCGACGCCCGTGTGCAAGCCGGGGTGGCGGGTCTGGACGATGCGCTGGCCTATGGGAGCCTGGGTGAGAACCTGACAATCAGCGGGTTGGTTGAGACTGATGTCTGGGTCGGGGATGTATTGCAGTTCCCCGACTGCGCGCTGCGCGTGACCGATCCGCGTGAACCCTGTTCCAAATTCAACGCCGCCATGGGCTTTAACGGCGCGTCCAAGCTGATGGCGCAGACCGGGTTTTGTGGTTTTTATTTGGCTGTGGACACGCCGGGCAGCGTGCAGGCGGGTCAAAGCTTTGAGCTGCTCGCGGGGCCACGCCAGATGGGCATTCCCGAGCGCTTCAAGGCGCGCATGTTCAAGCACTTGCGTTAAACGCCTCGCTCCCGTGCATGGTGGTGCGGTTTAGGCGCTGACGTTGCATTCGCGGCGCAGCAGCGCCAGCGCGTCGTGCAGCGCGTAGTCCAAGTCGCTGCGCAGCGCGGGCAAAGCGTCTTCGACAAACACATCCCACATGGCCAGGTAATCGTCGCGGAAATCCGGAGGGGCATGGCTGCGGATGAAGTCGGCGGTCAGTTGCGCGTCCAGGCCAGTTTTGCGAATTTTGCGCACCAGGGTGGCGGCCTGTTTTTCGGTGAGCAGGGTGCTGGGTTTGCTGCCTGCGGCCAGGGTCAGAAACACCGTCATCAAGGAGCCTTCGTCTTCATGGCCCTGCGTGGCCTCGGTCCAGACGGCGCTGATGCTGCGCTCGAATTCTTCCACCTCGGCCAGCCCGTCTTCGAGCCAGAAATAGCGGCCCGTGAAAGCGGGGGTGTTTTGGAACAGTTTGCGGACCGGCACGCTGCCGTCCATGATGCGGGGCCAGTCGTTCCAGATGCTTTCGCGCTGCGCCTGCAGCGTCGCGGCCCATTCCTGGGGTGCGCCTTTCGGGCCGAGCAG
>CANFTU010000186.1 GCA_947450005.1 Comamonadaceae bacterium
GAGTACACGCCTTTTCCAGACAACGATGCACGTGCCGCCATCTTGAAGGAGCGGCAGCGCCTGGATGCAATTCAAATCGAGTTCGACAAGCTGCGCGGTGATGCGAAATTCTTTCGCACAGAGGGCGAATCGATCCGGCGCGAGATGGACACCATTCGACGCGACCTCGACAAGGAGCGTCAACGCATCGACTTGATGCTGCGCAAAGTTATAGACGATGAGTTGCGCCCGGTGTCCGAGAGTGTCAAAAAGGGTATCGATGAGATCGAGCTTGTGAAGAACGCGCAATTGGACTTGCTCGGTCAGCTTGAAGACGCGCGCAAAGAGGTGCGGGAACTGCGCGGTCAATTGGAAGAGGCGAAGGCACTCGCGGGTAACCAGCGTGGCCAAATGGAAGAGACCCGGACACTGGCCACCCGCCAGGATGAGCAGCAACGCCTCCTCGTGGAAGAGCAGCGCAAGACCCGGGAGATTCAGCGCGCCACAGAGGAGCGGCTCAACGGTTTGCCCATGTTGGTGACAGAAGATGGTGCCAGTTTTTATGCGCAGGCCGCGGAAAAAAAGGAGTTCGACAACGCCAAGGCCGTTTTCAAGCGCGCCAACTACCAGGGTGCCCGCAAGCAGTTCGATGAGTTTTTGCTCCGGTATCCGCATGGCGGCTTTGCGCCGGCGGCCCGTTTCTGGAAAGGCAATGCCGAGTTTTTGCAAGGCGACTACAAGTCAGCCTTGCTGACGCTCCGACCGCTGCAGGCCGCTGAACCCAATTACCAGAAAACACCTGAAGCTATGCTGGCAATTGCGAACTGCTACAGCGAGCTCAAAGATCCGCAAGCGGCCCGCAAGACATTGGAAGATCTGGTGGAGCAATACGAGCGCACAGAGGCTGCCAGCGTGGCCCGCGATCGGCTATCCAAATTGCAATAGCCCCATGACAGCCGTTCCGATGGGCCGCCGAAGGTTTGGATAAGTCCTCCGAGGATTTGGCGCGCCGTTTTGGCGGTATCGATCGCCTATACGGTGTGGATGGGGGCGGCAGATTGCGTGCAGCCCACGTGTGCGTGGTGGGCATTGGTGGTGTGGGCTCCTGGGCCGCCGAGGCGCTGGCGCGCACAGGGGTGGGGCGTATCACTTTGATCGATATGGACCATGTTGCCGAATCCAACGTCAATCGCCAAATCCAAGCGAACAGCGACACCCTGGGCATGGCAAAAATCGACGCCATGCAGCAGCGTATTGCGGGCATCAATCCCGCTTGCCAAGTCACCGGCATCGATGCATTTGTCGAGCCCGGCAATTGGCCCGAAATTCTGCCTGCGGCCGTGGATGGCGTGATCGACGCATGTGATCAGATGCGGGCCAAAGTGGCAATAGCTGCCTGGGCCTTGGAAACCGGTGCTGCGTTTATATCGGTCGGGGCGGCGGGTGGAAAGCGCAAGGCCGAAGACATCACCATCGCTGACCTCAGCGCGTGCACGCATGATCCTTTGATGGCCGAGCTGCGCTACCAACTGCGCAAGCACCACGGCGCTGCGAAGGCGGGTAAAAAAATCGGTATCGCTTGTGTCTTCAGTCCCGAACAGATGCGCGTACCTGCTCCAGACCCGGGTGCAACAGGCGATACGCCCCCCGTCGCGGCTGGTCTGAACTGCAGTGGCTATGGCTCATTGGTGACAGTCACCGCAACATGCGGAATGGCGGCTGCGGGCTGGATCCTGAATAAATTGTCGGATGATCGCAAATAATCAAAAATGTCCCCGCTATAATCACGGGCTTGGTTGCAGACTTTGAGAGAAGTCTGAGGGGACGTTAGCTCAGTTGGTAGAGCAGCGGACTTTTAATCCGTTTGTCGTGGGTTCGACCCCCGCACGTCCCACCAACATCATCATGGAAAAGCCACAGTGTTCGCACTGTGGCTTTTTTCTTGGGTCTCAGGTCAGATCAGCCTCTTCAACCTTTTGCAGCAGTTCGCGCAGCGCTTTGGCATTGACCGCTGCTTTGGCGTCCCGAATCGCGTCTTGCAAGACCTCGCGGATGTCATCCGGTTGGACCAATTCCATGTCCCAAGTCGGGAACACCCGTTCACGGACTTCGTCGTTAACTGCCAACTCGACCACGGTGTTGTGGCGACTGTCCTGACGGATGTTGTGCATCAGGTTCACAACATCCGCTTTGGGCCCCTCCAGCCATTGAAAAAATATGTCTCTTCCAAACACCAGCAGTCCCGTGATGCCGTGGGCCGGGTTGTAACGGCGCGCGCTTGCGATGATGGCCTGGACGTCCGCTTCCGTCACGCCGGATGCGATTCGGCTGCAGTACACGACGTTGTGCAGCAGGGTCGCGGACCCTTCGCGCGGCTCGTCATACAGGTTTGGATTCATGGCTTAGGTGCTCGGACGGTTGCGGGTGCGCCCATTATTGGCGACAAAGCCGCATTAACGGCATCCAGCGCGCTCAAATCCCGTTCAATTCGACGCCATATTCCAGCGCAACGTCCATCAAGGCGTCAATTTGACCGTGCGCATAGGTCGTCAAAAAGTAGACATCAAACCGTTGTGATTCCAAGCGGTGCAGCAGGCAGGGAATGTGGTGGTGACCGGTCAATTGAAAGCGCCCGTTAGGGAAGGCCGCGGGGCGGAAGTCCAACGCGTACAGCTTTGCCAGGGCGTCAACCACTTTCTCGCCCTGGACTTGAGCCCGAACGCGCGCATGGCTCAGGTCCAGAACGGAACCGATCTGCGCCGGAATATGCACCTGCAGCGCTTGCACCCGGTCCGGTGCGGCTTGCGCGCCGATCAGCATGAATTCCAGCGGTCCACTGCGCAGCAGCAGCCCCATTTCACAAACGGCGGCCTCGCCGGTATGCGACGGAGGCGTGCAGCCCAGCGCACTTCGCACCGACTGGGTCAGCGCATCGATCCCGCTGGCCCATGTGCTGAGCAGCGTGACGCTTTGCAGGCGCTGCGCCGTGATGGAGACCTGCACCAAACCCTGATGGGTCGGGTGTAGGGTGTGGCCGGAGCGGGTGTTAGGGGCGTTAGACACGGTAGCGCGCTCCTTGCGGGTCGATAAAGCAGGGCTCCACCACCCGCAGGCGGTATTGGCGGCCGGTGGCTGGTGAGGCGGCAATCACTTCTTCACCCACGTGCGCGGTGCCGCCTTGCAACAAGCCCAGCGCGATGGCTTTGCCCACCGTCTTACTGAACGTGGTGGAGGTCACATGGCCGCGTCCATGGCCCTGGATGGTGTCGGTGGAGAAAAACAGGATGGAGCCGTTACTGGGCGGTTCAAGCTCGTCCACCGCCTCCAGACCCACCAGCGTTGGCCGGTCGGCGCCAGCCAGATGCGGGCTGTGCCGCAGGGCACCGCCCCAAAAGCCTTTGGTCTTGCTGGCCATGCGACCCGCGCCCAAGTCGTCCAGCGTGGTGCGGCCGTCCATCTCGGATCCGACCACGTGACCTTTTTCAATCCGTAAGGAGCCTAGAGCCTCCAGCCCATAGGGTCGCATCTGCCAGGGCTGACCACATGCCAGCACATGCTCCCAGACGCGCAAGCCCTCGTGCGTGGGCGTGAAGATTTCAAACGCCAGCTCGCCCGAGAAGGTCAGACGCAGGATGCGCAAAGCCACGCCTTCCAACGGACCGCTGCCGTTTGTGTCCAGCAGCCCCATGAAGGGCAGGGCGGTATCGTCTAAGTTCAGGTGCGGGAATGCCGCTTGCAGCGCATCACGCGCGCGCGGCCCGGCCACACTCATCGCCACCCATTGGTCTGTGACCGAGGCAACGGTGACGCGCAGTTCCGGCCATACCACCTGCAGCAAAAACTCCAGATGGCTCATCACCTTGGCAGCCTGCGCGGTGGTGGTGGTCATAAAAAACTGCGTTTCGCTGATCCGGGTGGTGGTGCCGTCATCCAGCACGATGCCGTCCTCGCGCAACATGAATCCATAGCGGGCTTTCCCCACTGCCAGCTTGGAGAAGCCATTGACGTAGACGCGGTCTAAAAATTCGGCGGCGTCCGGCCCTTGCACATCGATCTTGCCCAGCGTCGATGTATCGGCAATGCCTACGCTCGCGCGCACAAAATCCATTTCGGCCTTATAGGCCTCAGAGATGGTAGTGCCGTGCGTGCGGTACCACAGCGGGCGCAGCCACAACCCGGCTTCCAGTCGCACGCCGCCGTGCGCCCAGTGCCAATCGTGCATGGCGGTGCGGCGCTCCGGCTGGAAATGCGCCCGCACATTGCGTCCCGCCAAGACGCCCAGCGCCACGGGCGTGTAAGGCGGTCTAAACGTGGTGGTGCCGGC
>CANFTU010000187.1 GCA_947450005.1 Comamonadaceae bacterium
ACTGGCAAACACGAGGTAAAGACTTATGGCACGCACTGTTCAATGCATCAAACTTGGCACCGAAGCGGAAGGGCTGGACTTTCCGCCCTACCCCGGCGAGCTGGGCAAACGCATCTGGGAAGGCGTGAGCAAAGAGGCCTGGGCCGCCTGGCTCAAGCACCAGACCATGCTGGTCAATGAAAACCGACTGAACCTGGCCGATTTGCGGGCCCGCCAGTATCTGGCGCGGCAGATGGAAAACCATTTCTTCGGCGACGGTGCCGATGCCGCGCAGGGTTATGTGCCCCCCAGCGCCTGAGTAACGCCTCCATGTCCGGCAGCCTGGCCCGGACGGTTCTGGATACCGCTTTCGGTGGCGGCGCACGGCTCGCCGCTTTGGCCGAGGCGCGCGCTGCGTCTGACCCCTGGCTGCATTACGTGGCCGTGGTCCCGCCCGGTTGGGACAGCCGCAGCGGCCCGCAGCCCCTGGCATCGATCGCGCCCTTTACGCTGGAAACCGCGGGTGATGCGCAGCGCTGTGAGCTCGACGCTTCGCGCATACGCCTCACGGTATGCGCTGGCAACGCGGACGCATTGGTCCACGCGTTTGAATGGCCGGTCGAAACCGCGTGGTGGCTGCACACGCCCGACCCAGAAAGCGCAGGCGCAGCCATTCAAGCCTTGGGCCGTTTGTGCGTGCGGGGTGCATTTGTCCGAACGTCATCCGCGTGGGAAGCTTTACCGGGTTGGCAAGCGGCAGGATTTGTCCCCGGTGACGCTCCCTCACGATTGACATATTCGCCGCCCTGGCGGCTGCGCCGCACCCGCCAAACGCCACGCACCGTCAGCGCCGAGCCCGCACGCTGCGCGGTGATTGGCGCTGGTGTCAGCGGTGCGGCAGTGGCCGATGCGATGGCGCGCAGGGGCTGGGCGGTGACGGTGTTCGATACCAACCCGCAGCCAGCGCAAGGCGGCTCCGGCGTGCCCGCTGCCTTGGTCGCCCCGCTGCCGAGCGCAGACGACAACCCTGCCACCCGCCTCACGCGTCACGGGCTGCGTTGGATGCGCCAGGCTTTGCAGGCGCTGAGCGCAAGGGGTCAGCTGCGCCCAGGCCGGGATTGGGAATTCAGCGGCGTTACACGCGTGCTCGAAACCGGTGAAAGACATTGGCAGCCGGACGGACTGTGGCTGCGACCAGCCGCATTGGTGCGGGCCTGGCTGGCGCATCCGCAAATTAGCTTTCGTGGAGGCTGCCCGGTCACGCGCATCGAACGGCACGGGGCGCTGTGGCATATCGAGGGCGCGAACGGCGAGCTGCTGGCACAGGCCGAGTTGGTGCTGCTGGCCAACGGGCTCGATTGCCGGGAACTACTGAGTACATTGGACATGGAACCGCGCGCGGCCAGCGCGGTGGCGATGCTGCATGCCGCTTTCGGAACCGTCAGCATCGGCAGCGCTGAGGATGTGGCGAATCCCCCTGCCACCCCAATGAACGGCGCTGGCAGCTTGATTCCCAATCTGCCGGGCGAGACGGGTGCTGAACCGCCGAGATGGCTGGTGGGCGCTGATTTTTCGGCGCAACCGCTACCCGTTGCGCAAGCCCACGCCGCCAACATGCGACGCCTGCAAGCCTTGGCACCAGGCCTGCACGCAGAGGCATCGACGCACTGGCAAGGCCAGCGCTGCGTGAGCCACGACCGGATGCCGCTGGTTGGGCCGTTGCTGGCGGCGCCCGACGCATCGCTCTGGGTGTGCACCGGGATGGGTGCGCGGGGCATGGCCTGGGCGGGGGTTTGCGCCGAACTGCTAGCCTCCCGTATCGGTGGCGAACCATGGCCCATGGCGCGTGACTTGGCGCGCTGTGTCGACAGCCAGCGGCGGCGCGTCTTCATACGAAATTTGACATAAGCAAATAAAAAATGCGCCGCGAAGCCCGTATAAGCTCGGCCTTTGGCCGTCGCTTTCCTCGAAAAAGCGGCCCTTACGCAACGACTCTGGAATTTGTGGATGTACCAATACACGGCTTTTGACCAACAATTCGTGCGCGCCCGTGCCGCGCAGTACCGCGACCAACTGGAGCGCAACCTGGCCGGCACGCTGGGCGACGATGAATTCCGCCCCCTGCGGCTGCAAAACGGTTGGTACATCCAGCGCTACGCGCCCATGTTGCGCGTGGCGGTGCCGTATGGGGAGCTCAACAGCGCGCAGCTCCGGGTACTGGCAACCATCGCCCGCGACTACGACAAGCCGGCCCCCAACCTGTTGGCCCAGGCCCAGAAAACCCAGGACAAGATCGACCAGCAGGCCGGCAGCGAGCCCGCGCCGCGCTTGACTACGCAGTACGGCCACTTCACCACGCGCCAGAACGTGCAATTCAACTGGATCAAACTGGAGGACAGCGCGGATGTGATGGACCTGCTGGCCAGCGTCAACCTGCACGGCATCCAAACCAGCGGCAACTGCATCCGCAACATCACCAGCGACGAGCGCGCCGGCATTGCGGTCGACGAAATCGTCGATCCACGCCCTTACGCCGAGGTTCTGCGGCAGTGGAGCACGCTGCACCCCGAGTTCGCCTACCTGCCGCGCAAATTCAAGATCGCGATCACCGGATCGGTGGAAGATCGCGCGGCCATTCTCTGGCATGACGTGGGTTTGCGAGTTTTATCGAATGTAAAAGGTGAAATTGGATTCCAGGTTTTTGTGGGCGGTGGCATGGGACGCACGCCGGTGATCGGCACCGAAATCCGTGCCTTTTTGCCCTGGGACCAGATCATCAATTACCTGGAAGCCGTGGTGCGCGTCTACAACGCTTGGGGCCGGCGCGACAACATGTACAAGGCCCGGATCAAGATTCTGGTGAAGGCCGAGGGCCAGCGCTATATCGACGAAGTGGAGGCCGAATACCAGCGCATCCTGGCCGCCGGCGCACAGCACACCATTCCGCAGGCCGAGCTCGACCGCGTACGCGCGTGCTTTGTCGCACCGCCGGTGGATCTGGTGCCGGAGGCAGTGCAACGCGTGGCCGAGCAAAGCCTGCTGACCCAGGCGCGTGAGGACAAGGCCTTCGCCCGCTGGTTGCAGCAAAACGTGACCAGCCACCAAAACCCCGGCCTGCGCGTGGTCACCCTCTCCTTCAAACGACTCGGTCAAGCGCCGGGCGATGCCACGGCCGACCAGTTGCAAACCGCGGCCGATCTGGCTGAAGCCTTCAGCGCGGGCGAAGCACGGGTCAACCATGACCAGAATCTGGTGCTGCCCTGGGTGCGCGTCGATCAGCTGTTCGCGCTGTGGAAAGCGGCCAGCGCAGCGGGTCTGGCACGGGCCAATATCCACCTGCTCAGCGACATGATTGCCTGTCCCGGCGGTGACTACTGCGCCCTGGCCAACGCCCGCTCGCTGCCTATCGCCGCAGCCATCACCGAGCGCTACCAGGACTTGGACGAGCTGTTCGACCTGGGCGATATCGACCTGCACATCAGCGGCTGCATCAACTCCTGCGGTCACCACCACAGCGGCCATATCGGCATTCTGGGCGTGGATAAAGACGGCCAGGAGTGGTACCAGGTCACGCTAGGTGGCTCGGACGGCTCGGCTTTAAGTGGTACCGCCAAACCCGGCAAGGTGGTGGGCCCGTCGTTTGCCGCTGCCGAAGTGGTGGATGTGATTGAAGCGGTGCTCGACGTCTACAAGGACCAGCGAGAAAGCGGTGAACACTTTGCCCGGACGCTGGAGCGCGTGGGCCTCGACCCCTTCAAAACCGCCGCCAACGCCGCACGGCAGGCCACCGCCCGAATGGCCAACGCATGAGTAGCAGCATGAACCACACATTTCACATATTGGGCGCCGACACACCGGCCGAAGGAAGCCAATGGCTCACGCTGGAAAACGACGCCGACGCGCACGCGGCCGACATTCAGACTCCGCAGGGCATCACGCTGCACTTCCCCAAGTTCAGCGACGGCCGCGCGTTCAGCCAGGCGGTCATCTTGCGCAGGCGCGGCTTCGCGGGTGACATCCGCGCGCGGGGCGATGTGCTCATTGACCAGCTGGTGCAAATGCAACGCTGCGGCTTCAGCAGTGCGGTGCTGCGCGCCGATCAGGACGCCGCGCACGGACAGCACCTGATGCAGCATTACAACGGCTTCTACCAGGGCGATGTCCGCCCGACTGCACCGCGCTTTGCGCAAACGGCGGCCTGACCCCTACGGGGCTCAGGTGTCTTTGGACACCGTGATGGTCGGAAACTTGGACGAAAAGTCCTTGTTTTTGGCAGCAATCGCAACGGCCACCTTGCGCGCTAAAGCCTTATAGATTCCAG
>CANFTU010000188.1 GCA_947450005.1 Comamonadaceae bacterium
CAGATGGTGAGCGAGCAGCTGTGCGCGCTGCGCGCTGAGGTAGCCCAGCAGCTGCACGCCACAGTACCAGGGCAAGAAATCACGCGGTACTCCGTTGGATGACGCGGCGCAGTGCATGGCCGCGGCGCTGCCTGCTGCGCCCCAGGCCAGACGAAATTGTTCGCAAGCGCTGACCAGCGCGGCGCTCGGGTGACTATCGGTCTCGGGCATGCCGGCATTGTCGCCAGATCTACCTGCTTGGCGTAACAAAAGCTTCATGCAGATGACGCATGGTTGACATTCAGTCCCGTGAAACTTCACTCCAGATAGCGCACCGGTAGCGCTTGCAAACGGATGAAGCCACCACGATGAGACACCGATGGATTCCCGCGTAAAAGGTTTTGTTGCCGCCGCGATGGCGATGCCCATGGTGCCGGATGAGGATGCGGAACCCCGTTTCCGCTCGGTTTTTATATCGGACTTGCACCTGGGTACGGCTGGCTGCCAAGCCGAGGCGCTACTCGATTTCCTCAAGCACCACCCCAGCGAATACCTCTATCTGGTCGGCGACATCGTGGACGGCTGGCAGTTGCGCAAACGTTGGTTCTGGCCTCAGGCGCACAACGACGTGGTGCAGAAACTCTTGCGCCGGGCGCGCAAGGGCAGCAAGGTCATATTCGTTCCAGGCAACCACGATGAGTTCGCCCGTGGCTTCTGCGATCACCATTTTGGTGGTATCGAAGTGATGCACGACGCGGTCCACACCACGGCGGACGGCCGGCGCATGTGGATTACGCACGGCGACTATTTTGACGGCGTGATCCGCTTTGCCAAGTGGCTGGCCTATCTGGGTGATAACGCCTACGAGCTGACCTTGCGCGTGAACCGCTACTTCAATTTGATTCGCAAGCGCATGGGCTTTCCCTATTGGTCGCTCTCCGCTTACCTGAAAGACAAAGTCAAGATGGCGGTGAACTTCATCTCGGACTTTGAAGTCGCATTGGCCAACGAGGCCCGTCACCGTGGGTATGACGGCGTGATTTGCGGCCACATCCACCGGGCGGAGATGCGCGAGATTGGCGGTGTCCTGTATTGCAACGACGGCGACTGGGTGGAGAGCCTCAGTGCCTTGGTGGAGCACATGGATGGAAGGCTGGAGCTCGTTTATTGGCATCAGGTCGCGGGCGAGTTTGCATCCGTTCCCCCTGCGGCTGCCATCGCCCCAGCCTTGGCCTGAGCGTTTGGGCTGCGCTAGGGCGCGGTACCCGGCGCGCGCGCCGCCAACAGAGCGAGCAGCTTGTGGCCGCTCTCGTCCAAACTGCCCGCATTCAGCAACTCCATATCGCCGGCAAGGCGGGCCTCGCTGAGTGCCTGGGAGCGCTGGATGCGGGCCTCCAACACAGCGCCCATCTCCCGCCCACGCGCCAACAGCCGTTCGCGTACGACCGCAGCCGGGGCCTGTATATGCAGGATTGACGCACGGGGCCAAGCCCGCCGGACTTCCGGGACAAAGGCCCGCGAGCCGTTCACCAGAACCCAATGGCCGCTTTCCAAGGGCGCGAGCTCTGAACGGCGGATTCCATAACGCAAGCCGTTGGCTTCCCAGCACATGGCGAAGCCACCGGATGCCTCCAGATCCGAAAACGCCTGCTCGGTGAGTGCTTCGTTTTTTTCCGTGCCGCCGGCCGCGCGTCGCGTGATGGAGCGGCGTGCGATGTGCAGGGGCGCCGGAAAGTCCTGTTGCGGGCGTTGTGACAACCAAGCCAGCAGGCTGTCCTTTCCAACGCCCGAAGGCCCCACCATGTAAATCAGACCCCGGCTCATGTGTGCCGCAGTGCAAAGCGCTGGGCTTCGTAAAAATCGCCACCAGCTTCCGGCTCGACGAACCAGCAGATGGCGTCGAGTTGCACGGACCGGTTCAAAACCGGGGCAAACCACGCCAACGCGGCGTCCTGAAGCATCTGTACCTCGCTCTCGACAAGGCCCTTGAGCGAACCGGTGAGCGTCATATGCCACTGGAATGCATCACCCACAAACGGATATCCCCACTGCAACAGCATCGCGTCCTGCACCGGCGTGAGCGGTGTAAGGCGCCGCTGGGCAATCTGCTGGTCAGTCAGCGGTCTGGCCAGGGGGTGCAGCGCGCGCACGCAGTCCAACGCCATCTCTTGTAACGCGCTGGATGGGGCGTTGGGTGTGAGCGCCAGGTAGTCACCCATATTGCGTAGCGCCAGTGGCGGCAGTGTGAGCGCGGCTCGCCCTTGGGCCCAGGCCTGAAATGCTGCCGGGATGGCCTCTATGTCCACGCCGTGCTGGAGTGAAAAGGGCGCCTTGATGGTGGCGTGCCATCCATAGCGGGCGGCTGCGGCGGTGCTGCTGCGCAAGCGCTCTGGCGATATTTGCGGAAAAGCCGGTTGACGCACGGCACGTCTGCTTTGGGCGCAGCGCCCCAACCATTGCGCGCCCAGCTGCGCCAGGGGGCAATTCGGGGCTGGCGCGTAGTAGGCCGCGTGTCGCTGAATGGCTGTGTTGGACATGGTGCGAGGGCAGGTGGCAGGCGGCGTGGGCGCATCGTCACCCAAAAGACATATTTTCTGATTAGTCTGCGACCTTAGATGTCAAACATTTCAAACGCATGACGCCGGAAGCATTGTCCATGGGGGGCTCTGCGCGGTGACTGTTGCGCCAACCCCTGATCACGTGCCGCGGCAGCACTGGCTCAGCGTCTTGGCGCGCGCCCCGCTGGACTTTCTGGAGCAGAACCTGGGGCCATTGGCCGAAGGTGCACACCAGTGGTTGCGCCCGGCGGAGACCGGGTTGGTCATGGTGCGCGCCCGCGCAGGTGGCACCGGCCAGCGGTTCAATCTGGGCGAGGCCACCGTCACCCGCTGCGTGATCCGCCCTGATGTGGCTTTGACCGGCTCCCGGCAGGTCGGTGTGGGCTACGTCATGGGCTGCTCGCATCGGCACGCACTTCTGGTGGCCTTGGCCGATGCGCTGCTGCAGGAAAGCGCGTTGCACGCCCACTGGTATGCCCTGCTGATTGCGCCTTTGGCCCAGATGCAGGTGCACGCGTTGGCGCGGCAGCAGGCGCAAACCCAGTCGACCCGGGTGGAGTTTTTCACCGTGGCCCGCGAAACGGGGTCTGACCGTGGCGATGAGGATGCCCCATGAGCGTGTGGTCGCTTCACGATATGGCGCCGGGCTTTGCCGATTCCACCGCGCAGAGCCAGGGGGTGTTCCGCAGCGCGCTGGACGCGATGGCGCGGCCTGGAACGCCCGTCCGCTTGCCGCAGACCGCGTTGGTGTCGCCCACGCCCAACACGAATGCCGTTGCTGCGAGCGTGTTGCTGGCCCTGCTGGACCAGGATTGCACGCTATGGCTTTCGCCGGGTTTGGCTGCGGGCCCTGCTTCGGCCTGGCTGCGATTCCACACCGGTTGCCGGTTGGAGACGGATTGTTCCAAGGCCGACTTCGTCTGGGCCGCCTCCATCGCCGAATTGCCGCCGCTGCGCCAACTGCAACAAGGAAGCGCTGAATACCCCGATCAATCGGCAACGTGCGTGGTGGACGTGGCGGCTTGGCGCACGGCTGCGGTGTCAGACGCTGGCGCCGTCACGCTGCGTGGCCCGGGGGTGCGCGACGCCATCACCTTGGCCGTGGACGGTATGGACGCGGCCTTTGTGCAGCAGCACCAGTCCATGTGCGCCCATGCCCCCTGTGGTGTCGATATCTTGTGCTGTGCGGATGACGCGCTCCTGGGCTTCCCGCGCAGTGTGCGCTTGGCTGCTGCCAATGGGGGGCCGGCATGTACGTAGCGGTCAAAGGCGGCGAGGCCGCCATCCTCAATAGCTACCACCTGCTCGCCCAGCAGCGCCGGGGTGACCCGGCGGTCGCAGAACTCAGCGTGGCGCAAATCATCCAGCAATTGCGTCTGTCTGTGGACCGGGTGATGACCGAGGGTTCTATTTACGACCCGCAGCTCGCGGCGCTGGCGATAAAGCAAAGTGCAGGTGACTTGGTGGAGGCGGTTTTTCTGCTGCGCGCCTACCGGGCCACCTTGCCCAGGCTGGCCTATACGCAGGCGCTCGACACCGGCCGCATGGTGTTGTCGCGACGGGTATCCGCCACCTTCAAGGACTTACCGGGCGGCCAGTTGCTGGGGCCGACCTACGACTACACCCAACGGCTGCTGGATTTCAGTCTCCTGGCTACGGGTGTCGATCCGGCGTCTGAGATACCCGCCGTTGCGGCCGCGCCGGCGCCGGC
>CANFTU010000189.1 GCA_947450005.1 Comamonadaceae bacterium
CGGGAGGCATTGGAGGGCGCGCAGCAGGCGCTCAACCGCATGGCGGTTCAGGCCCACGGCGAAGTGTTGGTGCAGTTATTGGCGGCGTGGGAGCAACGCGACCCCGAGGCGCTGCCCGCAGCGCAGGCCCTGGGGTCCAAACAGGCGGCCGGCGCCCGCGTCCAATGGCGTGCTTCGCTGGCCGGCGGACCGACGGCGCTAGCGCCCGCTGCCGCAGAGGCCCTGATGCGCTTGGAGATGGCGGCCGAAGTGCCCACGCCGGCTGAGTTTGTGGATGCCCGCCGCGCTTTTCAGCTCAAGCTGCTGACCCGCCGCAATGATCCCCCGCCGGGCCAGACCTGGGCCCAGGATGCCGCGACCGTTTTCGAATCCGGCCATGAGCCCGGCAGCGCCCGGCGCTTGCAGGCCGCTCTGAAGGTGCTTTTGCGGCGTTGATCGCCCCGGGCTGGCGCTACGTGGCGTCAGCCGGTAGCAGGCGCTCCCAGCGCAGCGCCAGGGAAGCTTCCCCCGCAGGTGCGGCGCGTAGGCGCAGCACATGGCCACGGGGCGTGGCCGCGTCCAGATCCCAATCGCTCAAAACCCAGCGCGCATGCTGCCCGCTGAGGGCGTGGCGGTCTGGCTTATGGGTGTGGCCGTGCACCAGGGTCTGGGATTGGCGCGCTTGCAGCAGTGCCAAAGCCGCCCGGTTATCCACATCAAAAAACGCGGTGCTGGCTTTTTTATTGGCCTCGCTTTGGGCGCGCATGCCCAGCATGCGGTTTTTACGGCCAGCCAGCGGCTCGGACAGAAATTCGCGTTGCCACGCGGGGGAGCGGGAGAGTTGGCGGAATTCCTGGTAACGGATGTCGCCGGTACACAGGCCGTCTCCGTGGCTCAGGACGATGCGCTGACCGGCAAACACCAGGGTTGTCGGGTCGGGGAGGTCTTGCGCCTTACAGGCCCGCATCAGGCGCGTGCCCATCAGGAAGTCCCGGTTGCCGCGCATGATGTACAGGTTCAGCCTCCCGGCCGCCCGCGCCAGCGCTTCGAAGCACAGGCGATGCGCTTCTTGCGGATCCTCTATCCAGTCGTCGCCAATCCAGAACTCAAACAGATCGCCCAGCACAAAAACCGCGTCAGCCGATGTGTGGTCCAGGTAGTCCACAAACCCTCGCAGCGTGCGCGGGCAGCTGTCTTGCAGATGCAGGTCCGAGACAAAGTCCAGGGTCTTCCAGCGGGCCGGCGCGTCAAGTTCCATGGATTCAAGCGATGTCGCCCCGGGGGGCGCTCAGGCCTTCAGTACGGCTTTTTCAATGAGGACGTCTTCCAAGGGAACGTCATCTGACATACCCACACGCCCGGTTGCCACTTTCTCTATGGCGTCGACGATCTCCGTGCCGCTGATGACTTTGCCAAAGACCGCATAGCCCCAGCCCTGCTGGGTGGGGGCTGAAAAGTTGAGGAAGTCGTTATCCGCCGTGTTGATAAAAAACTGCGCAGTGGCCGAGTGCGGTGCGCTGGTGCGGGCCATGGCCACGCTGTAGTGCACGTTTTTCAGGCCGTTGTCGGCTTCGTTGGTGATGGCGGGGTGGGTTTTTTTCTGTTTCATGCCGCTGGACATGCCGCCACCCTGGACCATAAAGCCGGGAATGATGCGGTGAAAAATCGTGTTGTCGTAGTGACCGTCTTCCAGGTATTGCAGGAAGTTGGCGACTGTCTTGGGCGCTTTGTCGGCGTCAAGTTCCAGGGTGATGGTGCCCAGGTGGGCGATATGCAGTTCGATCTGGGGATTGCTCATGGCGAAGGCAGCACGGTGGCTGTGTTGATGATGATGGGGGTGGCGGGTACGTTTTGGTAGCCGCCCTGGTTGCGGGTCGCCACGCTGCGGATGGCGTCAACGGTTTCCATACCGCTGATCACTTTGCCAAAGACGGCGTAGCCATAGCCGTCCGGTTGCGGGGCATTCAGATTGGCGTTATCCACCACGTTGATGAAAAACTGCGCCGTAGCCGAATGCGGGTTTCCGGTGCGGGCCATGGCGATCGTCCCACGGTCATTTTTCAGGCTGCGGTCGATCTCCAGCGGAATCGGCGGGCGGGTCGGTTTTTGCGCCATATCGGGCGTGAAGCCGCCGCCTTGCACCATAAAGCCGTCGATGACGCGGTGAAAAATCGTGCCGTCGAAATGCTTGTCCTGCACGTATTGGACAAAGTTTTGCACGGTTTTGGGTGCCTTGGCCGGATACAACTCGACCACAAAGTTACCCATGGTGGTTTGGAAGCGCACTTGCGTGGCGGTTTGCGCCTGTGCCGCCAAAGGCAGCGCCAGGCAGATGGCCCACAGCACACGCATCGCGGCCGCGAAGAACTTGGTCATCCAATCACTCCCTCAAAAAATATCTTCCATTTCTTGTCGATTTTCACCCAATACTGGCGCTTGAGCGGACCGCTGCTGGCACCGCGCCCCAGTTCGCTGAACGTGACGACCATGACTTCTTCGGTGTCGATCCAACTGAGCAGGGTGAGATCTTTGATTTGCAACTGGCGCGATCGTGCCCGCGCCATCTCGGCCTTGAGTTCGGGTAGCCACTGGCTCAGGTTGCGACCGAAACTGTTGAAGTCAGGCGCATAAAAGCCTTGGACCTGCGCCCAATCGCCGCGTGTCTTGGCGTTTAACCAGTCATGCAGGATCGACTCAAAGCCGCCGGCAACCGGCTCCAGGGACGCCGCGCTGACCCAGGTCAGCTTGGGTGCAACCACGATCGGCGTGGTTTGGATTTCGACCGTGCTGCTCAGATGGTGCAAGTCAGGGTTGGAGATAACCAAGCATCCGTCGGTGGCTTGCGGCGCCCGCGCAAATTGGCTGGAGGGCGTGCCGTGCAGCCAAATTCCCCGACCGGATTTGCTGCGTCGCAGATCCAGCATATTCGGGTAATTGATGGGCAGCGCGCCGCTGCCATAAAAATCGCCGAGGGTCTTGCGGTTCAGCAGTCCGGTGACGTAGTACACGCCCAGCGGGGTCCGCTGGTCACCTTCGATGGATTTGGACACACCGGCTTTGCCTACCGAGACATAGTAATCACGCAAAAGGCGCGGGCCCGATGGGGTGTTCTCAAACACATACAAGCGGGAGCGGGAGGCATCGACGGCGATCGCATGCTTGCTGCGCATGGCAATTTTGAGGAACTGCGACGGAATCGCGTTGGCTGGCGGGCGTTCGCGCAGTGCCTCCAAGCGACGCTGGGATTCCTGGCGCAGATCACCCAGCGTCAGTCCAGCCGACGCGGCAGCTTCCGGGGTCACGTCCCCCAGGGTTTTCACCACATGGATGCGTGAGGCCAGCAGGTCGCCGTAGACCAGTTGGGCCAGCTGGAAATGCGGTACGTCTTTGACCAGTTGCTCCGCTTTTTGCAGGGCTTCCCGGTAGCGGCCGGAACCGATCAACTCATAAACCCCGATCAGGCGCTTCTCTGCTTGGTAGTCGGTGTTCAACTCGGCTTCGGTGGGCCCGTTGGTGGCGGCAGAGGTCGCTGCCTGTGCGTGTTGCATCTGGCAGAAGAGAACCAGACTGCCCAATAAAGCCCGCGCAAGCAGTCGCGCCGCGCTGCGATAGACCGGCTTCAGATCAAGAGCCAACGGTTTCACGGGTGATCTGCCAATGATCGCCGTACTTGGTTAAATCAAGCGTCTTGCGGCTGGAAACGGACAGCCCGTCTGCTTTGTATTCCTGGCGGAATTTGGCCGTGGCCTTGTTGCCATTCACCGAAACTTTCAGGCCCTCCAGACGCACGCTGATTTTAGATTTGCCCATGATGCGGGCCTCGCGCTCGTTTTCCCAAGCACTTCGCTTGGCACCGCCTGGCGGCTCAAAATCCTTGCCGTAGCTGGAGAAATAGGCCTTGAGATTTCTTTCAGACCAGGCCTCTGCCCATTTTTGAATCGCCTCTTCCACAGCTTTGGTATCCGTCGTGTTCGGCGCCTCGTCGGCTTTGACCACGGGTGCTTTGGCGGGCGGTGCTGGGGGCGCCACGATGGCCACCGGAGGCGCTGGCGCCACCGGGGTTGCAGAAGGTTTGGCCACGGTTACCGGTGCCGGTGGCGGTGCAGGCGGGGCCTTTTCTGGCACCACCGTCGCATTGGTTCCAATCGCCGCCACGCGCCCGGAACTGCTGTTAAACAGTTGCCGCGCCAAAGCCAGCTTGGGCGTTATCGCCGGATTGGTGCCTTCAATTTGGAGCGCTTTGTTGTAGGCTTGGCTGGA
>CANFTU010000190.1 GCA_947450005.1 Comamonadaceae bacterium
CAGGAGCTTGTGGTAGCGCGGGAGATCAAACACAAAGGCGTGGCTGATGCGGCTGGTACCGCGCAATCCCTGTTCTTTGTTGACCACAGCAGCCATCAATTCATCGGTGTGCAGCGAGCCCTTCATCAGCGCGCGCAGGTCCCGGCTGCGCGCCAGCGTGCAGGCGCGCAAAGCGGCGTCCGGCGCGCTGCTGCCGCTGTCGATGAGTTCGAAATCGCGCACGTCCACCTGCGCCGCATCGGCTGCGGCAGAAATCACCGCACGCGGCCCGATCAGCACCGGGCGCGCCATGCCGCTGTGCGCGATGCGCTGCGCCGCATCGAGCGCCAGCGCGTCGCAGGGATAGACCAGCCCCAGCGCGCCGGGGCTTGCGCCCGCCTGCGCCGTGGCGCGGGCCATCAGTGCTTGCAGTCGCGGATGCGTGGCGCTCATGCTGCTGCCGGCGGGCGGTGCGGCGGGGTTTAGACGTAGTCCTTGTACTTGTCCAAAAAGCGCACGGGTTTAGAGAGCGCGTCGCGGCGGAAAGGGTCGCCGAGTTCGCGGGTGCACATGATCTCGATCACGCAGGTTTTGCCCTCATTCATTTGCATGTCAATGGCGCGCTTGAAGGCCGGTCCGACGTCCTCCAATTTGTCGACCACGATGCCCTCGGCACCCATGGCGATCGCAATACCGGCAAAGCTTTCGCTCTCCAACTCACCGGCCACAAAGCGGCGGTTGTAGAAGTCGACTTGGTTCTTTTTCTCAGCGCCCCACTGGCGGTTGTGGAAGACCACGGCGGTCACGGGAATATCGTGGCGCACGGCGGTCATCAATTCCGACATGCTCATGCCCCAGGCGCCGTCACCGGCGTAGGCCACGGCAGGCCGGTCCATGGCGGCGGCTTTGGCGCCGATCATGGTGGGCAGCGAGTAGCCGCAGTTGCCAAAGCTCATGGGCGCGAAGAAGCTGCGCGGCTCATCGAAACGCAAATAGCTGTTGGCCACAGCGTTGATGTTGCCAATGTCGGTGGACACCATCACGCGCTTGGGCATGGCTTTTTCCAGTTCGCGCAGCACCTGGCGCGGGTGCAGGTAGGTGCCGCCGGTGGGCGTGCGCTCGCCTTTTGCCTCGTCAATCATGTCCAGGCTGTAGGGATCGCGCTCGTGGGTCCAGGCATCGAGTTCTTTTTCCCAGGCGTCTTTTTCAGTTTTGATGGTGGCCGCGCGCGCAGCCTTGGTCGCGTCGCTGGCCAGCGTCATGGCGTTCAGGCGGCGCAGCAGTTCTTTGGCCACGGCTTTGGCGTCGCCATGGATGCCGACCGTGATTTTTTTGACCAGGCCGAGGTTGGTGTGGTCCGCTTCGACCTGGATGATCTTGGCGTCTTTGGGCCAGTAGTCCATGCCGTGCTGGGGCAACGTGCCAAACGGGCCCATGCGCGAACCCAACGCGATTACTACGTCCGCCTGGGCGATCAGTTTCATCGCCGCCTTGGAACCCTGGTAACCCAGCGGGCCGGCCCACAGCGGGTGGCTGGCGGGGAAGGAGTCGTTGCGCAAATAGCCGTTGGCCACCGGCGCACCCAGGCGCTCGGCCAGCGCCACGCATTCCGCGACCGCATCGCCCATCACCACACCGCCGCCGGACAGAATGACGGGGAACTTGGCATGCGCCAGCATCTCCACCGCAGCGGCCAGGCTGTTTTCACCGCCATGGCCGCGCTCCACGCGCATGGGCTTGGGGATTTCGCACTGGATTTCGCCGTAAAAATAGTCACGCGGGATGTTGAGCTGCGTGGGGCCCATCTCGGACATGGCGCGGTCAAAGCAACGGCCGGTGTATTCAGCCATGCGCTTGGGGTTGTTCACATGGCCCTGGTATTTGGTGAACTCCTGGAACATCGGCAGCTGGTGCGCCTCCTGGAAACCACCCAGGCCCATGCCCATGGTTCCGGTCTCGGGCGTGATCATCACCACGGGGCTGTGCGCCCAGTACGCGGCAGCGATCGCGGTCACGCAGTTGCTGATGCCAGGGCCGTTTTGCCCGATCACCACGCCATGGCGGCCCGAAACCCGGGCGTAGCCGTCGGCCATGTGCGCCGCGCCCTGCTCATGCACCACCGGCACCAGCCGGATGCCGGCGGGGGCGAAAATGTCCATCGCGTCCATGAACGCCGAACCCATGATGCCGAAAATGTCGGTCACGCCATTGGCGACCATGGTCTCGACAAAAGCCTCGGAAGGCGTCATTTTTTGCACGCCGCTGACCACGGTGCGCTTGTCTTGGGGGGCTTGGGGCATGGAACCGATCTCCTGAAATGAAACTGCTGCATCGCAGCATAAAACGCGTATCCGGTACAAAAAGTTCCAGAAAACGAAATGGTGAGGCACTATAGCCACAAAATGCCCCTGCGGCAAGACGAATTCCATTTTTTAGTATTTAGCGTTCCGAATACTGCATAAACAACGGTTTTGGCCTATCATGCGGCGATGCAAGCCGTCCCCACCTCCGCGCACGCCCTCGAAATCAATGGCGACACGCCCACGCTGCGCCTGTTTGCGCTGCTCGAAGTCATTGCGTCCAAAGACCAGTACTTCTCGCTCCAGGGGCTTGCCGACGCCACCGCGCTGCCCAAGCCCACGCTGCACCGCATGCTGCAACAGCTCGAATCCGCCAGCCTGCTCGAGCGCAGCGGCGACGGGCGGCTGTACGGCACCGGCGTGCGGCTGCGCCGCCTGGCCGAAAACCTGCTGCTCAACGACACCGCGCACGGCGCGCGCCACGCCGTGCTGCGTCAACTCGTCAACGAAGTTGGCGAGAGCTGCAACCTGACCGCGCTCAGCGGCAGCGAAGTGATTTACCTGGACCGGGTGGAAACACCCGCGCCGCTGCGCTTTTATTTGCACCCCGGCTCCCGCGTGCCCTTGCATTGCTCGGCCAGCGGCAAGGTGTTTCTGGCGCAAATGGGCCCGGCCCAGCGACAGCGCCTGCTGGCGCACGCGCCGCTGGAGGCCTACACGCCCAAAACACTCACCGCGCCCGACGCGCTGGAAGCCGAAATCCGCGCCGTCAAGCGCCAGGGTTTCGCGCTGGACAACGAAGAGTTTTTGCCGGGCTTGTTGTGCGTGGCGGTGCTGGTGCCCGCGCGCAGCGGCCGCTCCAACCTGTGTGTGGCGGTGCAAGCGCCGCTGATGCGCCTGACCGCCGATAAGGCCCTGGCGCTGCTGCCGGCACTGCAGCGCGCAGCCCAGGCGCTCAGCGCCATTGAAGCCGACACCCAACCCGATACCGGTCCGCAACGCGGAGCGGACGCCGCATGAACGCTCCCGACACCAACCAAACACAGGCAGCCACGCAACGGGTCCCGGTGCGCACGCTGTTTGGCATCGACAGCGATATGCACGTTGACGCCATGACCGAACGCGGCGCGCATGTGCCCGACATCGATAGCGCCTACCGCTTCAACCCGGATGTGACGCTGGCGCTGCTGGCCGGGTTCACCCACAACCGGCGGGTGCTGGTGCAAGGCCTGCACGGCACCGGCAAGTCCACGCATATCGAACAAGTCGCCGCGCGGCTGAATTGGCCCTGCGTGCGCGTCAACCTGGACGGCCACATCAGCCGATTGGATTTGGTGGGGCGCGACGCGGTGGTGCTGCGCGACGGCCAGCAGGTCACCGAGTTCCAGGAAGGCATCGTGCCCTGGGCCTTGCAGCGACCCATGGCGCTGATATTTGACGAATACGACGCGGGCAGACCCGACGTCATGTTTGTGATCCAACGCATTCTGGAGCGCGAAGGCCAGTTCACCCTGCTCGACCAGAACCGCGTGATCCGTCCGCACCCGCAGTTCCGCCTGTTTGCCACCAGCAACACCATCGGTCTGGGTAACTTGAACGGCCTGTATTTCGGAGCACAGCGGCTCAACCACGCGCAGCTGGACCGCTGGAATCTGGTGGTCGCGCTCAATTACCTGCAGCCGCAAGACGAAGTGGCCATCGTGGCCGCCCGCGTTCCCGGGCTGGCCGGGCAAACGGATTTGCTGGCGCAGATGGTGGCACTGGCTGATTTGACGCGCAAAGGCTTTGCCGCAGGTGATTTGTCCACCGTGATGTCGCCACGCACCGTGATCACCTGGGCCGAAAACCTGGAAATTTTTCACGACCTGGCGCTGGCGCTGCGCCTGTCCTTTGTCAACAAATGCGACGAGGCGGAGCACGCCTTGGTGGCCGAATATTTCCAGCG
>CANFTU010000191.1 GCA_947450005.1 Comamonadaceae bacterium
TGGCCGGCGGCGTTGCCGTGATCAAGGTTGGTGCTGCGACCGAAGTCGAGATGAAAGAGAAAAAAGCCCGCGTGGAAGACGCCCTGCACGCAACCCGCGCTGCCGTGGAAGAAGGCATCGTGGCCGGTGGTGGCGTGGCTCTGCTGCGCGCCCGCCAAGCCGCTGGCGCCATCAAGGGCGACAACGCCGACCAGGAAGCCGGCATCAAGCTGGTGCTCAAGGCAATTGAGTCCCCCCTGCGCGAAATTGTTTACAACGCAGGCGGCGAGCCCTCTGTTGTGGTGAACGCGGTCATGGCAGGCAAAGGTAACTACGGCTTCAATGCAGCCAATGACACCTATGGTGACATGATCGAAATGGGTATCCTGGACCCCACCAAAGTGACCCGCACTGCTTTGCAAAATGCAGCATCGGTGGCCTCTTTGATGTTGACGACGGAAGCCATGATTGCTGAAGCCCCGAAAGAAGACGCTCCTATGGGCGGCGGCATGGGCGGCGGTGACATGGGCGGTATGGGTGGAATGGGCGGCATGGGTATGTAATCCCCGGCTGGCCTGGTGCGGCCCGCAAGGGCCGCACCACCACGCATCAAAAGCCCCGCAGGATGTCGGTCCTGCGGGGCTTTTTTCATGCGCGGACGAGACCGAAGCACGATGCGCAATCAATCAGGCGCAATATATATGCCACCAATAGTTAGAATTCTGGCATGTCCAAGCAATCGCTTCACACCCTGTTGCTGGTCTGCGGTACGGCGTTGGCATTGGCTGCGCAAACACCCCGCGCATCTGCGGAAGATGCACCACGACCCCGTGTCGGGCTGGTTCTGGGTGGCGGCGGCGCCCGGGGCGCAGCGCATGTGGGTGTGCTGAAAAAGCTGCAGGAATGGCATATCCCGGTGGACTGCGTAGCGGGCACCAGCATGGGCGGACTGGTGGCCGGGGCCTTCAGCTCCGGCCTCTCTCCCGCCGAGATGCAAATGGCCCTGAAAGACGCCGACTGGCGCGACATGTTCAGCGACAGCGCCAGTTACGCCGACTTCACGCCCCGGCTCAAGGGCATTTCGCAAAGCTACATTCCCGGCAGCGAAGGCGGCCTCAAAAACGGCGCAGTGCAATTTCCCTCGGCGGTACTGAGCGGACAAAAAATCAAGTTTTTCATCGACCGGCTGTTGCGCGCCAACGCCGCACCGCAACGCATTGAAGGCCAACCCCTGCCGCTGGCGCTGGTAACAACGGACATCGTGACGGGCGCGACGCGGGTCTGGCGCAGCGGGGACCTGGCCACCTTGATGCGCGCCACCATGTCAGTGCCCGGCCTGATGGCGCCGGTGAAATACGAAGGCCTCAGCCTGGTGGACGGCGGCCTGGTCGACAACGTTCCGATTGCGCAGATCCAAGGGCTGTGTCAGCCCGACGTGGTGATCGCAGTCAATGTGGGATCTCCCTTGCTCAAGGCTGAAGACATCGACGCGTCGCCGCTCGCCGTGACGGGGCAGATGATCAATTTATTGACCGAACAGAACGTGACCAAGTCGCTCACGCTGCTGCGTCCGGGCGTGGATGTCTATATCCGGCCGGACCTGGACGGGATTACGGCAGGTGACTTTGAGCGCAGCGAGGAGGCCATCGCCCGCGGCTACGTGGCTGCGGCCTCGGCAGAAGCAGAATTGCGCCGCCTGGCCGTAAGCGAGGCGCAATATGTCGCGTGGCAGCGCAGCACCGCCCGGCAGGCGCTGCCTGACATCACGGTACAGGCTATCCACGCCACCGGCCTGCCACCGAAGCAAGCCCAGGTACTGACCGAGAAACTGGACACCAAGCCCGGCGCGACGCTGAATGTGCAGACGCTGGAAAATGATTTGCTCAAGGCCTACGGCGAGGGAAAGTACAGCAATGTGGCCTACCAGTTGATGCGGGAGGCAGATGCGACAACGCTGAACATTGTGGCCACCGAAAAGCCATGGGGACCCGACCTGGTTCGCGCAGGCGTCAATTTTTCCTGGGGTAACAGCGAAGAGGCCCGCTACAACATCCGGGGGGCTTACCACCAGACCCAGCTGAACCAGGACGGTGGCGAGTTGCTCCTGACCGGCCAAATCGGCTCTGACAACGCGCTCGGTGCCGACTTCTACCAACCGCTGGATGCGGCCTCCCCATGGTTTGTGCAATCCCAAGGCTTTCTGGGCACACATTCGGCCGATCTGTACCAAAACGGCGCGGCGCAGGCGCGCTTCAGGGTGGATGTCGCAGAGATCAACGGCGGGCTGGGCCTGAATCTGGGGCGCTACGGCGTTTTGAAATCCGGTCTGTTGCAGCGTCACCAAAGGGCAGAAACCACCATCGGATCCAGCAGCCTGCTGGGAGAGAACACCACCGTCGACAATACCGCCTGGTTCATTTCGGCCGATCTGGACCGGTTCAACAGCCCGTTCTTTCCCACCGCTGGCTGGCGGGCACGCCTGACGCAAACACGCGCCTCGGACTACACCAAACTCGACGGCAGCTATGCGCAGTCCTTCAGCATCGGCGCCTACGTGGTGACCGGGCGTATGGCCTTCACCCGCGCCGCCGACGGCACGCTTCCGATCAGCGACAGCGCGGCATTGGGTGGGACCAATAACCTGTCGGGCCTGGCCTCCGGGCAGATCGTGGGCTCCGACATGCGCTACCTGGGTTTGCGTTCCGAAAAGATCATCGGCCGGATGCCTTTGGGATTGCGCGGCGACTTGCGCTGGGGTCTCTCCTACGAAGCCGGCTCCATGCAGCAGCGCTATTCAGAAACCCAGGGCAGCGGCATCATCCGCTCGTCCGGGGTCTACCTGGGGGGCGAAACCCCGTTGGGGCCGCTGTATCTGGGCGTTGCCAAAGCCACCGACAACGATGCGCGCATCTTCCTTTTCCTGGGTAATCCATGACGCGCAGCGCGTGGCTTTGGGGTGCTGGGGAAGCCGGCCCTTTGCCGGATAGCACCTATTTTTGGTTACCATAGCTGCGGCCCGGGCTGCAAGCGCGGGGAGGACCGCTTCAAAAACCCTATTACGGATGCGATCGACGATGAATTTCAATACGCCCTTTGCCCGTTTGGCCTTGGCATTTTCCATGTGTCTGGGGGCTTTCACCGCCAGCCACGCCCAAGGCGACCCGGTGGTCTTAACGATCAACGCGCCAGCGGCTGGCCCCACAGCGGTCACTTTCAATATGAAGTTTCTGAAAAGTCTGCCGCAGCGAACGTTTGTCACGAAAACGCCCTGGTACAAAGACCCCGTCAAATTCACGGGACCTTTGCTACGCGACGTGCTGTCAGCCGCCAAGGTCAAGGGTGAATCGATGAGCGCCATCGCCCTGGACGACTACCAGGCAAAAATTCCTTTTTCGGATGCCACGGATTACGACGTGATCCTGGCTCACCAGATGGATGGGAAGACGCTGACACCGAAAAACAAAGGCCCCCTGTTTGTGGTGTATCCCTACGACAGCAAAGCCGAATTGCAAGCGGTGCGCTTTTATGAGCGCTCCATTTGGCAGCTGAAGGCCCTTCGGGTCGAGTGATCGGGACATGGCCGTCCGCTTCAAGGCACTTCCTTACGGACCCGCCGTTCTATTTGGATTTTCAGCGCTGATCGCGCTGGTCATGGTGGCCTTGCTGGGCTTTGAATGGGCCCAGCGGCAGACCCTCAAAGAGCAGGGAACTCAGCAGATTGATCTGCTGATGGCTCCCGCTTTCTTGCTGGACCGTGAGTTTGTCCGGCTCACCAACAGCATCGAAGGCTATCTGGAAGCCCGCCCCTCCCACCCGGAAGACGAGTTGCGTACACGGCTGGAGATTTTTTTAAGCAAAGTGGAGGTCGTGCAAGAGTCGCCGGGCGCTGCGCTGATGCTGGAGAACGCGCAGGTTGGGCGGTCCGTCAGTCAGCTGGCGGCTTTTGGTCAGCGCGCCGAGCGGGCTTTGTCTGGCACCAAGCCCGACGTGCAACAACTGCGGGTTTTGCTCACCGAGATGAAGGCCTTCACCGCCGAATCACTGCTGATGGGGAACAACACCTACATCGTGGGAACTGCCTTGCTAGAGACGCAAACGCATGAACTGCTTCGGAATAACCTGCAGATTCTTTGGCTCACCGGCGGACAGTTATTGCTTTTGCTAATTTTGGCCTGGGGCTTGTTGTGGCGCAGCCGCATCCAGCAGCGCACGGAAAAAGCCCTCTTGCAACACAA
>CANFTU010000192.1 GCA_947450005.1 Comamonadaceae bacterium
CCCCAGGCCGCGCCCATGCCAACCCAGGCGTCTGCCAGGCGTGCCGGAACCCATGCTGCCAGTTCATTGGCCACGCGTTTGCGAGAGGCAGCTTTGCGCTCCAGCAGGGCCTGCGCCGTGTCCTGCTGCGGCAGCAGGTTCAGGCGGATCGCGGTGCCGCTGCGCCAGTAGCTCGATATTTGCAACACCCCCGGCCCGCTCAAGCCCCGGTGGGTGAAGAGCAAGTCCTCGGCAAAAACGGTGCTGGATTTCTTGTCGCCCGTGGCAATCTGCACCGGCAGCGACAGGCCGGAGAGCGCTGCAAACGGAGCCCAGGCGGTGGCATCGAAAGTCAGCGGCACCAGGGCGGGGCGGGTTGGCACCAGCGGCAGCCCGAACTGCTGCGCGGTGCGGTAGCCCCAGTCGGTGGCGCCGATGGCCGGAATCGACAAGCCGCCGGTAGCGATCACCAGCGCGCGGGTCTGCACAGGCCCCCGGCTGGTTTGCAGGGTGTAGCCGGCTTCAATGCTGTGGCTGACAGATTGCACCGCGCAGGGTTGCCAGCGGGTCACGCCGCCTGCGGCACATTCGGCCAGCAGCACGTCGATGATGTTCTGCGCCGAGTGGTCGCAAAACAGTTGCCCTTTGTGCTTTTCATGGAAGGCCACGCCGTGACGCTGCAGCAGTTCCACGAAGTCCTGCGGCGTGTAGCGCGCAAGTGCGGAGCGGCAGAAACGCGGGTTCTGCGAGATGAAGTTGGCAGGTGTGGTGTCGCGGTTGGTGAAGTTGCAACGCCCGCCGCCGGAGATGCGAATTTTCTCGGCGACTTTCGCGGCGTGGTCAATCACCAAAACCCGCACGCCCAGTTGCCCGGCAACCCCGGCGCAGAACAGGCCTGCTGCACCGGCACCCACAATCACCGCGTCAAACGTCTCCATGGCAGCGAGTGTAGGCGCTGCACGCGACTGCGTGAGATATAGCGCCCGGTCGGCCCCGGGCTTACTTCACCAGAACCACGGCTTGTTTGGCGCAGGACGCTACGCGCTGCGCCACCGAACCCAACAGGAGGTCACCAAACCCGGAGCGTCCCTTGCTGCCGAGTAGCACCATGTCGAACTTGCCGGAGTTCGCGGTTTTGACAATTTGTTCGGCTACGTGGCCGATTTTGATAACCATGTCATGCGACACACCGGCCTTATCGAGCAATTTGCGCGCGGACTTGAGTTCCGTTTCACTCAGTTCGCGCAAGTGGTCCTGGATGCTCCCTGCGGGTACGTGCTTGCGCACATGGCGCAGGCCGGCGTCATCGTGCGCGCTGATCAGCGTGACATGGGCCGGATTGCTGAGTTGGGCGCTGAGGTCGATGGCGTATTTGACTGCGTTCAAAGCGGGTTTAGAGCCGTCAACGGCAACAAGAATTTTCATGGCATGTCCTTCAGGATGCTGCCCTTCGGTTGAAGCGCATGTCACGGAGCATCCCCTGAAAACGCTGTTTCAGCCTTGATGCGGATCAAGCGGTGTCGCGAAAAACCTCCCGGACGGTGGTATCCGCTTGCGCCGCCAGTAATCCCCGCAGCACATCACCCACCACCAGCACGCTGGGGCTGGCGAGTTGTTCGTTTTGCAACGTGGCGTGCAGGGAACCCAGGGTGCAAACGGCATGGCGCTGGGCCGGCAGGCTGGCGTTCTCCACAATGGCCGCTGGCGTGGAAGCTGGCAGCCCCTGCAACAAGCCGTCTTGGATAGCCGCCGCGCCGCGTATGCCCATGTAAATCACCAGCGTCAGCCGCGCCTGGCGGGCCGTATGGGCTAGCGCGGCCCAGTCGGTGCCCGCATCACCCGGCTTGGCGTGACCGGTCACAAACACCACGCCGTGGGCGTGGTCACGGTGGGTTAAAGAGACATGCAAGCTACCCATTGCGGCCAAGCCTGCGGTCACGCCGTTGACCACCTGCGCTTCAATACCTGCGGCCTCCAGCGCTTCCATTTCTTCGCCGCCGCGTCCAAAAATCAGCGGGTCGCCGCCTTTGAGGCGCACCACGGTTTCGCCTCGCAACGCTTCGCTGACCATGAGTTTTTCAATGAAGGCCTGTGGCGTGGAGCTGCATCCACCGCGCTTGCCGACAAAGACGATGCGCGCGCCGGGCTGGGCATGCTGCAGCACGTCTTCATTCACCAAATCGTCCACCAGCAACACGGTCGCCGCAGCAATCGCTTTGACGGCCTTCAGGGTCAGCAAATCCGGGTCGCCGGGTCCGGCGCCAACCAGGGTCACGGTTCCAGTTTTTTGTGGGGCTTTCATATTTTTTTGCTCAGTTCAACCAGGTGCTGCACTTGCAGCGCAATCGGTTCGGGCAGCGGCTGCGCGCCATCGAGCACCGCGCGGATGTAGGCTGCGGTGCTGGCGGCGTCAATCGCTACCGGTAGGTCCGGCAGGCTGCTCAGGCTGCCGCTCTGGCCTTCTTGCAGCGCAAGCGCCTGTCCCTTGACAAAGGCCTGCCAGCGCGGTGCGCGGCGGGCGTCGGCTACGGCTTCGCCTTCGGTGCCGCGTAGCAGCAAGCCGCTGGATTGCATCAGGGCGAAGGTCTCCGCCATGGAGTGCGCGTATTCGGGGTGGGTGTAGCTGCTCACCAGAAGGCTGCGGGCCGCGCAGGGGTTCATCAGCTTGACCACGCTGTGCGCCGAGTTGCGCAAATGCACCACGCGGCGTACCTCCAGCAGGCGCTGCAAACCGGGGCAGAGCAGGGCGGTGGGCGCGAATGCCACGCTGCCCGGGGCAATCGCTGTGACGTGTTCCATCGCCTGGATACCCAAGGCCGCAAACACCGCGCCGCTGAACACGCGCTTGTCTTCGGTTGCCGCGCCGTGTACCAGCACCGGCAACCCGGCGCGCGCCAGCAGCAGCGCCAGCAGCGGCGTAAGCACCGGCAGTTTGCGTGCGCCGTTGTAGCTGGGAATCACGATGGTCGGCGGCGCGTCATGCGCACCAGCCGGGATGACGTGCATGCGGGCATGGGTGGCGTCCAGAAAACCGGCCATCTCTTGCGCGGTTTCGCCTTTGATCCGCATGGCCAGACAAAACGCGCCGACCTCCAGATCGCTCAAACCGCCGTCCAAAACCTGGCCGAACAGGTCGGCAGCCTGCGCGCGGTTAAGCGGACGCGCACCATCTTTGCCGCGTCCGATTTCTTTGATGTATGCGCCAATGCCCATCTGCGGATTGTCTTAGATGCGCGGCGGGGCTTTGGAATGAGCTTATGCACAGCACCTAAACTCGCTTGCCTATGCCCGCTGCCACTGCTCTTCACGCCACACCCAAGGCCCTTGTGTTGGGTTTTGAGTCGTCCTGCGACGAGACCGGTGTCGCGCTGGTTCAGCTCGAGGGCGGTGCAATACCCCGACTGCTGGCCCACGCCTTGTACAGCCAGGTGGAGATGCACCAGGCTTTCGGCGGCGTGGTTCCCGAATTGGCTAGCCGCGACCACATCCGCCGCGTCGTGCCCCTGACGCGCCAGGTGCTGGAGCAAGCTGGGCGAACATTGGAAGAAGTTGACGTGGTGGCTTTCACCCGCGGGCCGGGGCTGGCCGGCGCGCTGTTGGTGGGCGCGGGTGCGGCCTGCGCATTGGCGGCGGCGCTGGACAAGCCGGTCATCGGCATCCACCATTTAGAGGGCCATTTGCTTTCGCCTTTTTTGAGCGCCGATCCGCCCGAATTTCCGTTTGTGGCGCTGCTGGTCTCCGGCGGTCACACGCAGTTGATGCGGGTCGACGGGGTTGGGCAATACGCCTTGTTGGGCGAGACGATTGACGACGCGGCGGGCGAGGCGTTTGACAAGTCTGCCAAGCTCATGGGTTTGGGCTATCCGGGTGGCCCGGCGCTGGCGGCGCTGGCCGAGCAGGGAAGGCCGGATGCCTACGCGCTGCCACGCCCACTGCTGCACAGCGGAAATCTGGATTTCTCATTCGCCGGTCTGAAGACGGCGGTGCTGGTGCAGTCGCAAAAAATGGTGGCGGCGCACCGGGCGGATGCCACAGCCGTGCACGCTGGCGCAGCGTTAGCGTCCGGCGCGACGCCGGGTTTTGATGCGCTGCCCGCAAGCCAGCGCGCCGATTTGGCAGCGTCCACCCAGGCTGCAATTGCCGATGTCTTGGTGAAAAAGTCCATGACCGCGTTGGCGCAAACAGGTTTGAAGCGACTGGTGGTGGCCGGCGGTGTGGGTGCCAA
>CANFTU010000193.1 GCA_947450005.1 Comamonadaceae bacterium
ATGGGCTTGCAAAACGCGCTGATTACCAAGCGTTCTAACGCGGAGATCCGCACCACACACATCACCGGTCTGGTCACCGATCTGGGAATTGAGCTGGGCAATCTGGTCTACATCAACCGCAGCTTTCCGCAGGCTCCGCGCGTGCGGGCCAACCGCACCAAGTTGCGCAACCACACCAAGCTGCTGCTCTACTTCATCCTGGGTGCCTTGAGCGGTGCTTGGGGCTTTAAGGCGGTGGGCTACATCGCCACCGTACCGCTGTCCTTGGTTCTGGTTGCCCTGGTGGCGCGGCCGGTGCTCTTCGACTTTCACCAATGGCGTGGGCGGGTGCGTTAAACCAACACCTCCAGCAGCCTGTCCAAACCGCCCTCGTTGATCGCGACCATGGCCCTCTCGCGCACAGCGGGCTTGGCGTGGTACGCCACGGATAGACCCGCCGCGCCCATCATCGGCAGGTCGTTGGCACCGTCGCCCATGGCGATGGCCTGGGCGGGCGCGATGTCCATGGCGGCGCAGGTCTGCAGCAGCATGCGGCGCTTTTCTTCGCCGTCGCAGATGTCGCCCCAGGGCTGATCGACCATGCGCCCCGTCAGAGCGCCGTTGGTGACTTCCAGCGCGTTCGAGCGCGTCCAGTCGATACGCAGGCGCTCACGCACTGCGTCGGTAAAAAACGTGAACCCACCGCTGACCAACAAAGTCTTGAGCCCGGCCGCCTGGCAGGCGCGCACCAGCTCCGCCGCGCCTGGGTTGAGCTGCAGGCGCTGGTCCAGCACCTGTTGCATCTCGCCCAATGTGACGCCGGCCAATAGCCGCACGCGCTGGCGCAGGCTTTCCTTGTAGTCGGCAATCTCGCCGCGCATAGCGGCCTCGGTGATTGCCGCTACCTCGGCCTTGCGGCCGGCCGCGTCGGCGATCTCGTCGATGCACTCGATGTTGATCAGCGTGGAGTCCATGTCGAAGGCGATGAGCTTGAAGTCCGCCAGGCGCAGGGGAGGGGTGAAGCCTTGGAGGACAAGGCCGGGTTCGATTTCGGTGGGGGTTGTCATGTGCTGCTAGGTCGTCGCCACCAGCCAGTTTTCCAGCGCCAGGTCTGGTACGCGGCTGAACTCCGCATCGGCGGTGATCAGAGTGGCACCCAATGCGAGCGCGTGGGCAGCGATGAGGGTGTCGTTGGCGCCGATGGGTGTGCCGGCTTTCTCCAGGTGGGTGCGTAGCCGGGCGTAATGGGGGCCGACGGCTGCATCCAGTGGCAGCACCGGCAGCTTATTCATCTGGATGTCGTAAGCGGTCTGCAGGCGGGATGTGCCATGCCGGGCTAAGCCAAACAGCAGTTCATATTGAACCACCACACTCGTGACCAGCCTACAGTCAGGAAGGCGTTGGGCCCAGGCGCGCACGTTGGCGGTGATAGCGCCTGTGCGGTCCTTCATCAGTGCGCTGATGATGTTGGTGTCCAGGAGGTAGATGGAACCGGAAGTCATGGTGTGTCTGGGCCAAAGTTAATGTCATCTAGCGGGAGGAGGCCCTCATCCGCGATGTCCGGGAATTGGTCCTCACACGGCCCTAGCTTTGCCAGTTCATCCAACGCAGCCAACCATGCTGCAGCACTCCCTTTTTCCAGCTTGGGTTTTTGGGGCTCAATAATGAGTTTGTTGCCGTCGCGGTAGATGATGGCGTCTACCCCCGGCAACTCAAATTCTTTGGGGATGCGCACTGCCTGGTTGGCACCGTTTCTAAACAGCTTTACGGCCCGTGTGGGTGTGTCTACTGCGTAGGGGGCTATGGCTTCTGAAGCAAATGTGCCAGGGCTAAGGTTGGGTGTTGACATGGACGACCTCCGGTTGAGCGTGGCTGTAATTTAGCATAGGCTAAAGCATATGCCTAGCCATTTCCTAAGGCCCTAACGCCTTTTCCGCCACCGGCTGCCCCAAGCTGCGCAGCAGATCACGCACCATCTGGGCGCGCGCTTTGGGCTCGGGCAGTTCGCGCTCGATACGCAGCTTCTCGTTGCCCACCAGCTTGATGTGTTTGTTCTTCTGGATCAGCGCGATGATTTTCATGGGCTCGATAGGCGCGTCTTTTTTGAAGCTGATCGTGATCACGCCGGGCGCAGCGTCCACCTTGGCCACGCCGTAGGGCTTGGCCAGCACACGCAGGCGGTGCACGTCGATCAGGGTCTGGCCCTGGGCGGGGAGCTTGCCGAAGCGGTCCACGATTTCCTCCAACAGCGCGTCGATCTGGTCGGCGTTGTGGGCGGTGGCGAGCTTTTTGTAAAAGCTCAGGCGCAGGTGCACATCGCCGCAGTAGTCGTCGGGTAGCAGCGCCGGGGCGTGCAGGTTGATTTCTGTGGTGGCGTTCAGCGGGCTGAGCAGGTCGGGCTCAATGCCGGCTTTGAGGCAGCGCACCGCCTCGGACAGCATCTCGTTGTACAGCTGAAAACCCACCTCCAGCATATTGCCGCTCTGGCTCTCGCCCAGCACCTCGCCCGCGCCGCGGATTTCCAGGTCGTGCATGGCCAGGTAAAAGCCGCTGCCGAGTTCTTCCATCTGCTGAATCGCATCGAGCCGCTGGCTGGCGTTTTTGCTCAGGCCCTCCAGGTCGGGCACCATCAAATAGGCGTAGGCCTGGTGGTGGCTGCGGCCCACGCGCCCGCGCAGCTGGTGCAGCTGCGCCAGACCGAACTTGTCGGCCCGGCTCATCACAATCGTGTTGGCTGTGGGCACGTCGATGCCGGTCTCGATGATCGTGGAGCACAGCAGCATGTTGTAGCGCTGGGCCACAAAGTCGCGCATCACCGCCTCCAGCTGCCGCTCGGGCATCTGACCGTGGGCCACGGCGATGCGGGCCTCCGGCAGCAGCTCCTCGAGCGCGGCGCGCCGGTTCTCAATGGTCTCGACCTCATTGTGCAAAAAGTAGACCTGCCCGCCGCGTTTGAGCTCGCGCAAAACGGCTTCGCGGATCACGCCCGCGCCCTCGGTGCGCACAAAGGTTTTGATCGCCAAGCGGCGCTGCGGCGCGGTCGCGATCACCGACAAATCGCGCAGGCCTTCCAGCGCCATGCCCATGGTGCGCGGGATGGGTGTGGCGGTCAGCGTGAGCACATCGACCTCGGCGCGCATAGCCTTCATGGCCTCTTTATGGCGCACACCAAAGCGGTGCTCCTCGTCGATGATGAGCAGCCCCAGGTCTTTGAAATGCGTGTCCGGACTCAGCAGCTTGTGCGTGCCCACGACGATGTCAATCGTCCCGTCGGCTACGCCCTTGAGCGCGGCGCTGACCTCTTTGCCCGAGCGGAAGCGGCTGACCTCGGCGACCTTGACCGGCCACTTGCTGAAGCGGTCCACCAGCGTTTGGTAATGCTGCTCGGCCAAGAGCGTGGTGGGGGCCAAAACGGCCACCTGTTTGCCCCCGGTGATAGCGATAAAGGCCGCGCGCAGCGCCACCTCGGTCTTGCCAAAACCCACGTCGCCGCAGACCAGCCGGTCCATGGGGCGCGGGCTGATCATGTCCTGGATCACCGCATGGATGGCGGCGCGCTGGTCGGCGGTTTCTTCAAAGCCGAAGTCGTTGGCAAAGGTCTCGTAGTCCTGCGCCGAATAGCGGAAGGCGTGGCCTTCGCGCAGCGCCCGCCGGGCGTAGATGTTGAGCAGCTCGGCGGCGGCGTCGCGCACCTGTTCGGCGGCCTTGCGCTTGGCCTTGTCCCACTGGCCGCTGCCCAGCCGGTGCAGGGGTGCCTCGTCGGCGCTCACACCCGTGTAGCGGCTGATCAGCTGCAGTTGGCTGACCGGCACGTACAGCGTGGCCGCGTCGGCGTATTCGAGCTGAAGGAACTCTTGCAGCTGCGGCGCGCCGTGCTCATCGGTCTGGCCCATGTCCATGTTCAGCAGCCCGCGGTAGCGGCCGATACCGTGCGCCGCGTGCACCACCGGGTCGCCCACGCGCAGCTCGCTCAGGTCTTTGATCAGCGCCTCGACATCGCTGACCTGCTCTTGCTTTTTGCGCCGTCGCGTGGTCGGGCCTGCCGCAAACAGTTCGGTCTCGGTGACAAAGTCCACCCCGCGCGCCAGCCAGCGAAAGCCAATGTTGAGCGCGGCCGTGGCCATGCCCAGCGGCTCGTCGCTGGCCAAAAAATCTTCCAGCGTGTCAAAGGCCGGAGGTGACAGGCGGCTGGC
>CANFTU010000194.1 GCA_947450005.1 Comamonadaceae bacterium
CATCCATTCCCTGCCCGCGCTGCGGCGGCTCGGGTCACATCCGCGACACCGAATCCAGCGCGCTGCAAATCCTGCGCATCATCCAAGAGGAGTCGCTCAAGGACAACACCGCATCGGTGCTGTGCCAGGTACCCGTTGAAGTCGCGTCGTTCCTGCTCAACGAAAAGCGCACTGAAATCGCCAAGATCGAACTCAAGCAGCGCATCAACGTGCTGATGGTGCCCAACAAAACACTGGAAACCCCGAACTACCGGCTGGAGCGCCTCAAGCACGACGACCCGCGCCTGGACAACATCGAAGCCAGCTACAAGATGGCCGACGAGATCGAAGATCCCACCGCATTCACCCGCCGCTCGCAAGAGCCGACCAACAAACAAACCCCGGTGATCAAAGGCGTTTTGCCGGATGCGCCGGCACCGCAAGCCGCACCGCGCGCCGAGGCAGCCCCGCAGCCCGCCGCAGCCAAACCGGCACCGGCGGCACGCGCGCCCCTGCCGGCTGCGCCGGCCCCGGCAGCTGCCCCCGGCGGGATGTTCGGGTGGGTCAAGCGCCTGTTCGGCGGCGGCACCGCCAGCCCCGCGCCAAGCTCGGCTGAGCCGGTAGCCAAACGCTCCGAATCCGATCGCAAAGAAGGCGCCCAACGCGGACCACGCCAGAACGACCGCAGCGGCGAACGCTCGGCGGATGCCGGCGAGCGCGATGGACAACGCAATAGCCGCGGCGGACGCGGTGGGCGCGGATCACGCAACAGCCGTGGCACACCCAACGCCGAAGGCACGGACACCAGCGCTTACGCGCCCCAAACCGAGCGTGACGACAGCAGCCAAGGCAACCGCCCGCCACGGGAACGCGGCGAACGCACACCACGCGGCGAGCGCGGCAGCCGTGGCCCACGTAACGGGCCCCGCGCTGACGCAGGCCAGGAACCCGCAGTCAACAACCCATCGCACGACGCCGGCGGCGAAAGCCAACGACCGCAAGGCGAAGATCGTGCCGGCGCACGCGATGACGATGGCGGCCAACGCCGTGGCAATGGTCGCGGCCAGCGCCGTGGACCGCGCCGCCAGGATGGTGATGGAACGCCTGATGGACAGACCAACCTGCCAGAGGCAGCGGGCACCCACAACCCTGCGCATGCCGAAGCAGGCGCAGACCACCATGACGCAACAACCGGCGATGACATGGGACGTGAACGCGAGCGCACCGAGAGCGGCGAACCGCGTGAGCGCCGCAGCCGCGACCGCTATGGACGCGACCGCGGGTCGCGCGGCGAGCGGCCACAGCGCAACGCTGCCGATATGGGCGAAAGTCTGATGGCCATGGTGCCCGATGCCACGCCTGCCAGCGACACGCGCACCGAAGCGCCAGTGCAAGCGCCCCCCGCCACACCGGTAGCCACCGAAGCAGCGCCCGCGCAGCACAGTGCCGCAGCGCCGGCGAGCCCCGCACGCGCAACCGGTATGCCCGCCCTGCAGCCTTTCGCGCTGCCGCTGGACACCCTGGCGGCGGTAGCAGAAAACGCCGGACTGCAGTGGGTTAATTCCAACCCGGAGCTGGTGGCCCGCGCGCAAGCGGCGATTGCCGCCACCGTGCCGCCAGTACGCCAGCCCCGCGAACGCCCGGCACCTGTGCCGGTGAGCGCCGAGCCGCTGATCCTGGTGGAAACCCGCCGCGATCTGGCCCAGATGCATCTGGCCATCGAAGAAGCCGGAGCGCCCCGCACGGCGGCGTAAACGGAATGCGCTGAAATAGGCGCAGCAAAAAGGCCGCGAGGGCACACGCTTCGCGGCCTTTTTTTATCTGCCCGTTTAGCGGGCCGCCGTGCAATCAGCGGCGCGCGCGCTGTTCCTGAATACGCTGCAGCTGACTGAGCGCCTCGCGCTGCAAAGGAACGCTTTGCAGGCCGGCGCTAGCCTGCTTGAAGAAATGCTCCGCTTTGCCCCAAAGCGACATGCGCAAGCACATGGCGCCAGCCAGGTATTGCAGCAAGGGATTACGGGGATTGGCCATTTGCGCGTTCTCAATGCGGGCCAGCCAGACGCTGTCCGGCGCGGCATCCGCTTGGCCGAAACCGGCTTCCAAAATTTGCACCAGCCGTACCTGCTGATCGGCGTTCAGCGGGCTGCCGGTTTGCAAGAAGGCGTTCCACAGGGGCAGCAGCCAGGCGCGGGAACGGGCGCCATCGCCCCCCAAATCGAGCAAGCGCTGGGCACCCAGCAGCGCCACAGAGGGGGCTTCTTTTTCCTGCGGCTCCAAGCGGGCCCAGGCCTGCTCCAACTGCTGCGCATCCCTTGGCGCGCGCAGCAATTCGACCGCGAGTGCCTGGGAAATGTTCTCGCCGGTTGCACCACGAAAAGCCTTGTGCTTGATGAGTTGGCGCACGGTCACCAGGGCTTCCAGGTTTTCACCGGCCAGTCTGGCGGTCCGGAAACGCAAGCGCAAACTCGCAGCGCGGCGCATCGCGCCCTGACTGAGCTGCTGCCACCAGGCCCGCGCACCGGCGGCGTCGTTATCGTCCAGGGCCCAGCGCGTAGCGCGCAACAGCAATCCGTCCAACGCATCCGTCGCGCGGCGCCGGCGCAACGTTTGCAATGCAGTCTGCAGATGCGCCTCGCGCGATGCCTGCTTTTGCAATGCGTGCTGGGCTTCAGCCCCGAGCATGTGAATGGCCGCCAACACGGTATCCGCTTGCAACGCGGAATCGTCTTCACCTGCCTCCATCAAGGCGCGTTGCATCTTGTCCGCCGCCAGCAGGCTCTCGCTGGCACGCACATAGCGGCCACCCGCTAAGCTGAAAAGCGCATCCACCAAATGGCCTTGTACCGCCCGCTCGCGTTGCAGCGCGCGCCAGCGCCGGGCTTGTTCAGGCAACCCGCCCAGCGTGGACACCGTGCCCAAAACGAAGTGGGCCACCACGAAAGCGAGCGCCAGGGCGAGCAGGACCAAGTTCAGGGACAAGTCAACGCGGTAAGGCGGCCAAAACACCGTGACCGTGCCCGGGTTCGTGCTGGCAAACAGCGCCGCGCCGGCCGCCACCGCAAACAGAACCAGTAACCAAATGACGACGCGCATGGCGCTTGCGCTAGTGTCCGGCCGCAGCCGCGGCAAGGGCTGCGAGGGTCTCGTCCACCCGGGGTTGCTCGAAGGTACCGAAGTCGGTTTGCATTTGCTTTACCAGCGCCAACGCGGTTTGCGTCGTGCGCGCTCCGGGATCGAAGTAGCGCCCGATGGTTGCCGCCGACAGCTTCAAATCTGCGCGCACCGCATCAACCTGGCGCGCTAACAAACCGAGTCGCGCATTCAGAACACGCAGCTTCAGGTTCTCGCGCACAAAAAATGACTGCTCCGGCGACAGCAAAGCCGCTTGCGGATCGTTGATGCGGCTCACCCGCACCAAGTCTTTCAGCTCGGTCTGCACCGACTGCAACAGCCGCTCGCCCCATTGCACGACGGCCTCGGTAGGGGTACGCGCCAATGGGGGCTTGTCCAGCGCCTTGGGCGGCGGCGCATTGGCCAGCGGCAGGTCATCAATCAACAATGCCAGTTCGTCCATCTTCACGAGTAACGCCGGGGTGTCCGCAAGCGTCATCCCTTTGATGCGCGCCAGGTCCTTGGCAACCGCCCGCTGAACCCGGGCCAAGCGCGGCTGTGCGGCACGGGCGAGACGCACATCGACCGCTTGCAAAGTGAGCACGATAGGCTCCATGCTGCCGGTTAACTGGGCCTGCTGCTGGGCCAATGCCAGCGCGGACTCCATGTCGACCAGCAAGTTCTCATCGCGGGCGCGCGACAGGCTTTGCATCAGCTCTTCCAACTGGCTGCGCTGCAAAGCCACTTCGGCCAGGCGTTGATCGAACAATGCAACTTTGGCCGCGCTGTCCACTGCCACTTCCTGCGCCTGGCGCGCGGTGACCAGCGCCTGGCCGGCACTCAAGCCGGCCTCCGAACTCTGGCGGGCCAATTGCGTCTGGATGTTGTCGAGCTTTTGCCACAGCAAAGCGCTGGAGACCAGGGCCAGAGCCAGCAAAACCCACACGCCAAGTCGCAATCCGCGCTGCCATGCGGTGGGCCGGCCCTCCAACGGGGGGGATTCTGGGCTAGTCATGGAATCGATTCTATCGACGCAAGCACATCGGCCAGCCCCGGGCGCGTGAGGTGCAC
>CANFTU010000195.1 GCA_947450005.1 Comamonadaceae bacterium
AGAACCATGCAACGCCAAAGCGTTTTACTTACAGCCATCGCGATTCTCCATCGTCATTCAAAGTCGGGGCTCATCATCAGCCGGTTGTTGTTCGTCGGGCGGGTCGCCATCGTATTGCAAATAGCGTTGACGCTGGAGATACACATCGCGGATGAACGAGTAGCTGTCCAGCGCAGCACCCTCCACCGCGTTGCTGGCGCCCAGATACGTGGCTCGGGTATCGACCAAATTTAACAGGGTCAGGGTGTCCCGCGTGGCCGCCTCTGAAAACTGGTTGGTCAGGTTGGCACGGTAATCCACCGGCAACGCGGCCACTTCGCGCAAGGTGGCCGGCCCCAGCAGGGGCAAGACGACGTAGGGACCCGGCTTGACGCCCCAGCGCGCCAAGGTGGTTCCAAAGTCGGCCTTGTGGCGCTCAATCTTGAGGTCCGTGGCCACGTCGAACAAGCCCAAAACACCCACTGTGGTGTTGACAAAAACCCGGCTGATACTGTCACCGGTCTCCTGCTTGCGCCCAGCCAGGGCATTGTTAACAGCCGACCAGACGTCGCTCAAATTACCGAAAAAATTGTGCACGCCTTTGCGGGCAAAACTGGGCACCACGTCGCGGTACGCAGTGGCGACCGGCTTGAGAACGATACGGTCCAGTGTGTCATTGAAGCTGAAGACGCTGCGGTTCATGGATTCCCACGGGTCGCGCGCGTCAGGGGTTTGCACCGTGGCACAGCCCGATAAAACGACAAGCGCTACGCAGCATAACCGCCGCCAGCGCAGATTCATTTACTGCCCCCGCTGGAAGGGCCATCCGCCGCTTTGCTGTATAAAAACTTGCTGATCAGGTTCTCCAAAACCACCGCCGACTGGGTTTGGCTGATGGTGTCACCCTCGACCAGGTTGTCGGCCTCCGCGCCCGCCTCAATGCCAATGTACTGCTCGCCCAGCAGGCCACTGGTCAAAATTTTCAAAGTGCTGTCCTTGGGGAAGGCGTAGCGCTGCTCCATCCGCAACACCACACGGGCTTGGTAGCTTTTGTCGTCGAAACGAATCGTGTCGACGTGACCGACAACGACGCCGCTGGCCTTAACCGGGGCCTTCGGTTTGAGTCCGCCAATATTGTCAAAGCGGGCGGTAACCTGGTAGCTCGTGGCCCATTGGAAGCTGAGCAAGTTGGCGGATTTCAGCGCCAGGAAAACCAAAGCCACTACACCCAATAGGACAAAAAGACCCACCCACACATCATTTTTTGAACGTTCCATAGTCCTTGTCTTCCTAGATACTGAACATCAAAGCGGTCAACACAAAATCCAGCGCCAATACCGTCAAGGACGCCAGGACCACGGTGCGGGTGGTGGCCAGCGACACACCCTCCGGCGTGGGCTGGGCGACATAGCCTTGCAACAGCGCCGTAAAACTGACCGCCAATCCAAAAATCACACTTTTCAGCACGCCATTGCCGACGTCCGCGAATACGTCCACGCCACTTTGCATCTGGCTCCAGAAGGCGCCTGCATCCACGCCGATCATGACCACACCGACCAGCCATCCGCCGAGAATACCCATGGCAGAAAAAATAGCGGCTAACAGGGGCATGGCGATGACCGCACCCCAAAAGCGCGGCGCCAAGATGCGCCGCACGGGATCCACCGCCATCATCTCCATGGCGCTGAGTTGCTCGCCTGCTTTCATGAGGCCGATCTCCGCTGTCAACGACGTACCCGCACGTCCAGCAAACAGAAGTGCGGAAATAACCGGACCGAGTTCGCGCACCAGACTCAAGGCGACCAGAAGACCCAGCGCCTCCGATGACCCGTAACGCTGCAGCGTGTAATATCCCTGCAGGGCTAAAACAAAGCCCACGAAAGTACCCGACACCATGATGATGGCCAGCGAATAGTTACCCATGTAATGGATTTGGTCGGTCACCAGGCGCAGCCTGCGCAACAAGGCCCATCCGGGCCAGACCAGGCGGCCAAACAGGCGCGCGCCATAACCCCAGTCAGCCAAGGCCAGACGCGAAGAAAATCCGATCTCGGCTGGATGCAATCGGCTGCGGGAAGATGCTTTCATCCGAACCGCTCCACACCGAAGTCCTCGACCAGCGGGTTGGCTGGGTAATGGAATGCCACCGGGCCGGTGGGCAAGGCGTTGACAAACTGGTGCACCAAGGGATCGGTACTGTGGAGCACTTCATCAGGGGTACCAGCAGCGGCGACCTTGCCGTTAGCAAGAATCACCACATGGTCGGCAATCTGGAAGGTTTCATGCAGGTCATGGGAGACGACCACGCTGGTCAGACCCATGGCATCGTTGAGCTTGCGAATCAGCCGCGCGGTCGTTCCCAGCGAAATCGGGTCCAGGCCGGCAAAGGGCTCGTCGTACATCAGTAGTTCGGGATCCAGCGCAATGGCCCGCGCCAATGCCACCCGACGAGCCATGCCACCGGAAATTTCAGACGGCATGAGGTCACGGGCTCCGCGCAGGCCCACCGCGTTGAGCTTCATCAGCACAATGTCGCGCAGCATGGAAGCCGGCAAATCCGTGTGCTCACGCAAAGGAAACGCCACATTGTCGAAAACACTCAAATCCGTGAACAATGCGCCGAACTGGAACAACATGCCCATGCGGCGACGCGCGGCAAACAGGGCATTCTGGGACAGCGTCCCTACGTCCTGAGGACCCTGGGCACTACCTTCGGGACCGGCCAACCAAAGCTGACCACTCTGGGCGCGGTACTGTCCACCGATCAAGCGCAAAACCGTGGTTTTTCCGCCGCCGGAAGCGCCCATGAGCGCAGTGACTTTCCCTCTGGGAATCGACAGGCTGACGCTGTCCAAAATCCGCCGCACTCCGTAGCCGAAGCAAACGTCTTTCAGTTCGACAAGTGGAGGTGAGGGTGAATGCGTACTGGGCATGGAAAGCGCTGTGGGTGATGCCGGAAGCGGCGCCACAACAACCATTATCAATTAATTTTGTGATGCCGGACCGGCCCCAAACCCACCAAGCCAACCAGCCGCCAATCACCGGTCAGCGCGGCAAGACGCTGCTACCCATTAGGAACGCGTCAATTGAACGCGCCGCCTGGCGGCCCTCACGAATGGCCCATACAACCAGTGACTGTCCCCGCCGCATATCGCCGGCGGCGAATACCTTGGGCACGTTGGTCAGATAACCGCCTTCGTCCGTGTGCGCGCGGGCGTTGCCCCGTGCATCTTTGTCCACGCCAAACGCGCTCAGCACACTCGCAACCGGATTGACAAAGCCCATCGCCAGCAACACCAAATCGGCTTTGACGATTTCTTCAGAGCCGGGTACTTCCACCATTTTCCCGGCCTGCCATTCGACACGCACGGTTTTAACGCCGGTGACCTTGCCCTTCTCACCGACAAACTCTTTGGTGGAAATCGCGAATTCGCGTTCGCACCCTTCTTCGTGGCTGGAACTGGTCCGCAGCTTGAGCGGCCAATATGGCCAGGTCAAAGGCCGGTTTTCCTCTACGGGGGGCTGGGGCATCACCTCAAACTGCACCACTTCGACCGCACCATGCCGGTTGGATGTGCCAACGCAATCGCTACCGGTATCGCCACCGCCAATGACCACCACGTGTTTCCCATCGGCCCGTAATTGCCCCTTGAGCTTGTCGCCTGCGTTGACCTTGTTTTGCTGGGGCAAAAATTCCATCGCGAAATGGATGCCGGCCAAGTCACGGCCCGGTACCGGCAGATCGCGCGACTGCTCAGACCCGCCGGTCAGTAAGACCGCATCAAATTCCGCTTGCAACTGGCTGGCGCTGATCGTCTCCTTGGACCAATTAGTCACCTTGGAGTCCTGAGGCCATTCACCCACCATGACGCCGGTCCGGAAGACCACGCCTTCGGCCTGCATCTGCGCCACACGCCGGTCAATGTGGGACTTCTCCATCTTGAAATCCGGAATCCCGTAGCGCAACAAGCCGCCGACGCGGTCGTTCTTCTCAAAGACCGTGACCGCATGGCCCGCACGCGCGAGCTGCTGGGCCGCAGCCAGACCGGCCGGTCCGGAACCGACCACGGCAACGCGCTTGCCCGTCTTATGAGACGGCAGTTGGGGGATCACCCACCCCTCTGTCCAGGCCCGGTCGATGATGGCATGTTCAATGGATTTGATCCCCACCGCG
>CANFTU010000196.1 GCA_947450005.1 Comamonadaceae bacterium
CAAGAAAGACGAAGTCGCTGACGACAAATTCCTCAGCGGCGTGAAGTTCTACGTCAAAGGCGTGGACGGCAAAGTGCCGAAGTAAGCTGCGGCTTGTTTCTGAAAAGGCCGCTTTCGAGCGGCCTTTTTCATGCCTGGCCGGCCTTGCGTCCACAATAGCGCCCTTTGCGTTTGTTCACCCATGTCTGATCCGCTTGTTTTCACCCCCTCGTTCCTGCAGGAACTCGCCCAGCAGGATGTGGCACGCGCGCTCTTGGAGGATGTGGGCGCGGGTGATCTGACTGCTGCGCTGGTCGACCCCTCGCGCCGAGCCAAGGCCCGCGTTCTGGTACGGGAGGCGGCAGTGATAGCCGGCAGTGATTGGGTCACGGAAGCCTTCACTGCACTGGACCCGGATGCCGAGATGCGCTGGCATGTTCCCGAAGGCGGTCAGGCCCAGCCCGATACCGTGGTGCTGGAAGTGCAGGCCCATGCCCGCGCCCTGCTCACGGCCGAGCGCACGGCCTTGAATTTCTTGCAGTTGCTCAGCGCTGTAGCCACCCGCACCGCGCAATTTGTGGCCGCTGTCGCCGAGGTGCCGGGCAACCGTGCCCAGATTGTGGACACCCGCAAAACGCTGCCGGGCCTGCGCATGGCGCAAAAGTATGCGGTGCACGCTGGCGGGGGTACCAACCACCGCATCGGCCTCTACGACGCGGTATTGATCAAAGAAAACCACATCGCCGCTGCCGGCGGTGTCACAGCGGCATTGCGATTGGCGCAGACCCAGGCCGCGCAGGCCTCGTTTGTGGAAATCGAAGTCGAAGCCCTGGCGCAGTTGCGCGAGGCATTGGATGCGGGTGCCCGCATGGTCTTGCTCGACAACATGGACCTCACCATGCTGCGCGAGGCGGTGTCTCTCAACGCCGGGCGTGCTGTTTTAGAAGTCTCCGGCGGCGTCAACATGGACACCGTGCGCGCCATTGCAGCCACCGGTGTCGACCGCATCTCTATTGGCGCGCTGACCAAGGATGTGCGCGCCATTGACTTTTCCATGCGCTTGGAGGAACTGCCATGACCGTGATTGATGTGGAATACGAACAACCCGCCTGCAGCACCCGCCACGCCTGGGCCCGCGTGCCCGTGGAACCTTCGCCGTCTGAACGGGTATTGCTGAAAGAAAAAATCACCCGGCTGCTGAAAGAAAAAAACGCGGTCATGGTTTCGCATTTCTACGTACACCCGGATTTGCAGGATCTGGCCGAGGCCACCGGCGGGCTGGTGAGTGACTCGCTGGAGATGGCGCGCTTCGGTCGCGACCATGCGGCGCAGACCCTGGTCGTCTCCGGCGTGCGTTTCATGGGCGAAACCGCCAAAATTCTGAGCCCGGAAAAGCGTGTGCTGATGCCCGACTTGGACGCCACCTGTTCGCTGGATCTGGGTTGCCCCATTGCCGAGTTCAGCGCCTTTTGCGACGCCCACCCCGACCGCACCGTGGTGGTTTACGCCAACACCAGCGCTGCGGTGAAGGCCCGTGCGGATTGGGTCGTGACTTCGAGCTGCGCGCTGGATATCGTGCGGGCACTCAAAGATGCGGGCCAGAAAATCCTGTGGGCACCCGACAAGCATCTGGGCAGCTACATCCAGCGCGAAACCGGCGCAGACATGGTGTTCTGGCAGGGTGCCTGCATCGTGCATGATGAATTCAAAGCTTTTGAGTTGCAGGCGCTCAAGGCCGAAAACCCGGGTGCCAAGGTGCTGGTGCACCCCGAGTCGCCCGCCGATGTGGTGGCGTTGGCGGACGCGGTCGGCTCCACATCGGGCATTTTGAAAGCCGCGCAAAACATGGACGCCACGCTGTTCATCGTCGCCACCGACAGCGGCATGCTGCATAAGCTGCGCACGCTCAACCCTGGCAAAACTTTTATCGAAGCGCCCACGGCCGGTAACAGCGCCACCTGCAAAAGCTGCGCCCAATGCCCATGGATGGCCATGAACGGCCTGGCCGATGTGGCCCGCGTGCTGGAGACCGGCGCCAATGCCATCGAAGTCCCCGCCGCGCTGATTCCGCGCGCGCGTCTGCCGATCGACCGCATGCTCGCGTTCACCGCCGCACTGAAAAGCGGCCAGCCTATGGGCGGATTGATTCCCCATCTGGGTGCTGCCTGATGGGTGTATCCCAAGGGCCCGCGCTCACTGCGCTGGTCGACTTTGCGGACCCGCACGCCACTGAATCGGCGCAACCCGCAGTGCCCATCGGGGCGGGTACGCGTCATGCGTTTGGCACACCCTTGGAGGTGCTGGCAGCGCACCAGCTAAGCGAAGTACGTGCGGTCGTCGAGGCCGCTTACGCAGCGTCCCTGGCCGGCAAGTGGTGCGTGGGGTACCTTGCGTTTGAGTCCGCCCCGGCCTTCGATGCGGCCTTCACCGTGCACACCGAGGCCACGCAGCCCCTGGCTTGGTTTGCGGTGTACGACCAGGCTTTGCCTTGGCCCGCGCCTGTGGCTGCTGATGTCACGGTTGATTGGCAAGCGCTGGTGGCACGTGCGGATTTTGAGGCAGCGTTGGCGCGCATCCACGCCGCTATTGGGGCAGGGGACCTGTACCAGGTCAACTACACCGCGCAAATGCACGGCGCGGTGCGTAATGTGGCGGCTGCAGACGCAGCCACCTGCGGGCCGGCGCTCTTCGCGGCCTTGCAGCGTGCGCAACCCGGCGGCTACGCGGCCTATCTGGATACCGGGGCATCCGGGCAGATTCTTTCGGTTTCCCCCGAGCTGTTTTTTGACTGGCGCGACGGCGGCTTGCTGGCCCGCCCCATGAAAGGAACCGCCGCGCGTGGCGGAAACCCGCAGGACGATGCGCAGCGTGCCGTCGATTTGCGCGCTTCGCCCAAAGAGCGCGCCGAGAACGTGATGATTGTGGATTTACTGCGCAACGACATGTCGCGCGTGGCGCTGCCGCACAGCGTGCAGGTACAGCGCCTGTTCCACACCCAGGCGCTGCCCAGTGTCTGGCAGATGACCACCGATGTACGGGCCCGCACCCGGCCCGATTGCACGCTGTGGGACGTGTTGGCTGCGCTGTTTCCCTGCGGCTCGGTGACCGGCGCGCCCAAGGTGCAAGCCATGCGCATGATCCGTGCGCTGGAGCCCGAAGCCCGTGGCGTGTACTGCGGCGCGTTGGGCGTATTGCGTCCCGGCGGCGCGGCCACTTTCAACGTGCCCATCCGCACCGTCACGTTGCGCGCCGATGCAAGTGACCGTGTGCAAGCCCGCTGCGGTATCGGCAGCGGCATCACCTTCGATGCGCAGCCGCAGGGCGAGTGGCAGGAATGGCAGCATAAGCAGGCTTTTGTGCAGCGCGCCAGCACTCCGTTTGAGTTGTTGGAGACCCTGCGCTTGCAAGACGGCATCGCCCCGCATCGCGACGCGCACCTGGCCCGCATGCGGCTTGCAGCTGCGCACTTCGGCATGCCTTGGGATGTGGCGCGTGTGCATGCGGCCTTAGACGCCTTGGCGCACAAGCGCCCTGCGGGAAATTGGCGGGTGCGCCTCTTGCTCGACGCGCGCGGACAGGCGCGCTGCGAAGCCTTTGCGCTGCCCACCGACCCGCCGCAGGTACGCCTGCAACTAGCCGCCCGGCCCTTTGCGCAGGCCCACAGCGAATTCACCCGCTTCAAGACCACCCGGCGCGCGCACTACGACGCATTCACCCCCGCCGACCCGGGCGTGTTTGACACCATTTTGTGGAATGAGGATGGATACCTGACCGAGTGCACGCGCGGCAACATCGCCGTGCTGCGCGACGGCATCTGGACCACGCCGCCCGCCTCTTGCGGCCTGCTGGCCGGCGTGGGCCGTGCGCGCTACCTGGCGCAGGGCCGCTTGACCGAGGGATTGGTACGGGCAGACGAACTTGCACACGCACAAGGGCTGGCGTTCATCAACAGCCTGCGCGGGTGGATTGACGCCCGCTGCGAGGCCCAATAGCCCGTTGGTCGGTTGCCGCCAACTTGCGGCTATCATCGCAGCCTCACCGGGGGTGTCCGGCGCAAGCCGGACTGAGAAATACCCCATGAACCTGATCTGGGTCATACCAGCGTAGGAAGTGTGATGGGGAAAATGCCGTGTGTTCTGTGGCTTTTTTTCGTCGCATGTTCCGCTCAGG
>CANFTU010000197.1 GCA_947450005.1 Comamonadaceae bacterium
CAAATTAGCCAAACTTCGCTTTGCCCGCCAAATCACCAAAGGACAAGCAAAGCGAAGTCCCCTTTCAGGAACCGCGCGGAACCGGCTTTGCCGGGCCGCTGCGGTTGCCCCCTGCAAGGGGGAAGACGCGACACAAAGTGAGCGTCAACGGGGGTGTGCCTGCCTCACGCGGCCACGAACTCGTTCCACTTCTCCACCATATAGGTGTTCTCATCCATCAGCGCGTTCCAGCAGGCAACAGAGCCCATGCGCTGCTCGTAGCTGCCGCCGTCACGGGTTTCACCGGCTTTGGCCAACAGGTCGCCGTGCGGGCTCTTGATGTCTTGCGTGGCAACTTTGCCTTCCATCCAGTAAGCCCATTCGTAGGCTTCCATCTTGGACTTGGCGGTCTCCAGCACCGCGCTGTAATAGCCTTGGCGGTTCAGGTAGGCACCGGCCCAGCCGTCGAGGAACCAGTTAATGAACTCGTACGCGCCGTCCAACTTGGCGCCCGACAGCGTGGATGGCAGGCCAAAGCCGGAAGCCCATGAGCGATAGCCCTCTTTGAGCGGCTGGAAGGTGCAGGCGATGCCCTTGGTGCGCACGGCGGTCACGGCCGGGCTCCACATGGACTGGATCACCACTTCGCCGGATGCCATCAGGTTGACCGACTCGTTGAAGTCTTTCCACAGGCTGCGGAACTGGCCTTGCTTTTTGGCCTCAATCAGGGTCTTGATCGTCAGATCAATTTCCTTCTTGGTCATATTGCCCTTGTCGGGGTATTTGTAAATACCCATGGCTTCGACCACCATGGCCGCGTCCATGATGCCGATAGACGGGATGTTCAGGATCGAGGCTTTGCCTTTGAACTCGGGGTTCAGCAACTCGGCCCAGCTGCTGATGGGACGCTTGATCAGGTCAGGGCGGATGCCCAGCGTGTCGGCGTTGTAGGTGGTAGGGATCAGCGACATGTATTGCGTGGGGCTCTTGGCAAAAGTTTTGGACTTTTCGCCTTCCAAAAAGATCACCTTTTTCGGCGCGGTACCCTGGTCGCCGATGGTCTTGCCGCCAACCTTGCCGGTGGTGAAAACCGAGGTGATCTTGTCCGCGTTTTTGATGCGCTTGGTGTCAATGCCCTTGAGGTTGCCGGTGGGCACCAGTTTGCCGAGCTGGAAGTATTCGGAATCCAGCAGGTCAAAACTGTTGGGCGCGGTGATCGCGCGCTTCATCACGTCGTCTGTGGTAACAGCCACGTACTGGATCTTGATCTTGCCGCCGACGTCTTTTTCGAACTTGTCGGCGATTTCCTTGTCCTGGTTGACCGCGGTCCCCAGGTAGCGCAACACGATGGGGTCAGCCGAATGAACGGCGGGGAACATGCCTGCCGCCAGAATACCGGCCGTGCCCTTGAGCATGGTGCGGCGCTGAACAGCGGCGGAAACAACGGGGTCTTGGGATACGTCTGACATGCGGAGAACTCCTAGGGTGGTGGAAAAAACTTCTTTCGAAGGAACGGGAAAAACAGCGATCAGGTGGCTAGCACATGGACGTCTTGCGCCGCCCAATGCAAGTCCACGGAATCGCCCAGCGTGCGGGGCTGGGCGGCGAAATCGGCTTCGGGCAGCATCACGGAAAGATCGGCGGTGGCGTGGGCATCGCGAACCTCACCGTGCAGGTGCAAGCCCAGCAGCACATAGCTCCCCTGGTACTCCACATCGCTGACCACGGCGCGCACGCTGTGTTGTGCATCCAAGATCGCGTCAGAAGCTTGGTTGCGGACCTGGATGCGGTCGGTGCGAACGCCAATACGCCCCTGCGGCGTATCAATAACGTTGTGCCCGCCCATGAAGCGGGCTACGAATTCGTTTTTCGGGTAGTTGTAAATCTGGTGCGGCGAACCGGCTTGTTCGATCACCCCATGGTTCATCACCACCATGGTGTCAGCCAGCGCCATCGCCTCTTCTTGTGAGTGGGTGACATGGATAAACGTCAGGCCGAGCTCCTTTTGCCAGCGCCGCAGCTCGGCACGCATTTGAATGCGCAAAAACGGATCGAGCGCGGACAGCGGCTCGTCGAGCAACAAGGCCTTGGGCTGCGTGATCAGCGCCCGCGCCAGAGCGACACGCTGCTGTTGCCCGCCGGAGAGCTCGCCGGGCTTGCGCTGTGCCAGATGGCCCATGGCTACGCGCTCCAGCAGCGCCTGTGCGCGGGCGTGGCGCTCGGGTTTGGCAACCCCCTTCATCTTCAGGCTGAAGGCCACGTTATCTAATGCACTCAAGTGCGGGAATAGCGCAAAGCTCTGGAACATCATGGCCGTGCCGCGTGCGGCAGCGGGCAGATCGGTGATGTTGCGGTTGTCCAGTAACACGTCGCCACTGCTCACCGATTCGTGACCGGCAATCATGCGCAAGGTGGTGCTTTTGCCGCAACCGGAGGGGCCCAGCAAGCAGCAGTAGCTACCCTTGGCAATGCGCAGGCTGATGTTGTCTACAGCGGGCTTGCCCGCATCGAACAATTTGCTCAAACCCACCACTTCGATGGATGCGCCCTGCGATTCAGTTGTGACAGACATAGGAAACCATTAAGGCAATCCGCGTGCCACCCTGCTTTGTGAACAATTCCATCGGAGGCCGTCAACAAAATGCGCACCGACCGCACCAAATGCATGTGTGCGTCCCCGCTTTGGTGCGACCCATGCGCCTCCGTGGTGCGCGCCGCGTCAGGCAAAACGCTGCAGGTAGCTTTGCAAGGAGGCTTCCACCGCCGATTGCGCCAATCCGCGCACAATGAACACCAGCTCCGATTGGCGCGGGCCATCCGGCCAACGCGCCAGATGCGTGGGCGGGTAGACCAATTGCTGCACCCCGTGCACCACCACCGGCGTGTGCGCCCCCTGCACCTGCAGCAGGCCTTTGACCCGCAGCACCCGCTCCCCGTGCGCATGCAGCAGCAGTGACAGCCAAATCCCAAACACCGTCCAGTCCATGGCCTGCGGTATCTGCAGCACAAAGGAATGGATATCGCCATGGCTTGGTGGTGGTCGTGCATCCGCATCGGCGCGCGGGCCCGGCGTAAAGAAGTTACTGCGCAAGTTGCCTGCGGCGCTGCGGGCCAACGCCATGCCCGGTGCTTGGACCTGGGGGTCCGTCCCGCTCAACAGTAGGGCCGCCAAGCTGTCCGCTGCATCGGCGCTCAGCACCCGGGCCGCCGGGTTGAGTGCTTGCAGTTCCTGGCGCAAGCGCGGTCCGGCTTGTGAATCGGCCAGATCCAGCTTGGTCAGGACCAGCAGGTCTGCGCTGGTCGCTTGTTTGCGGCAGACCGCAAATTCTTGTAAGTTGGCCGCGCCGTTGAGCGCGTCAATCGTTGTCACCACGCTGCCCACGGCAAAGTGGTTTTGCAATATACGGTCGAACATCAGTGTGGCCAAAACCGGCACCGGATCAGCCAGACCGGTAGTTTCAATCACGACACGCGCGAAGGCGGGTACGGTTCCGGCCTCACGCCGTGCGTACAGGGCACGCAAAGCCTCTGCCAGGTCGCCGCGGACCGTGCAGCAGATGCAGCCCGAGGCCAGTAAGACCATATCGCCCTCAACCCGGTCCACCAGGTGGTGGTCCACTCCCACCGCACCGAATTCATTGATCAGTACCGCGCAATCGCCCAAGGCAGGGTCTTGCAGCAAGCGATTGAGCAGCGTGGTTTTGCCCGACCCCAAAAAGCCCGTGAGTACGTGGGCTGGAATGCGCGCCGCTGCGGTGGCCATAGCGGGCCGTCGTTTAGCCCGTTGCCAGCAGGGGGTCAACGCTGCGCCCGGCCACGTCCTGCAAGGCCGCCCAGACGTGCGGCAGGCTGTCCACCACCTGCTGCTTGCCGGTGGGCCCCACGACCAGGTAGTAAAGCCCCTGCCAGTCGCTCACCCGCACCTGCAGGCCGCGCACGACTTCATTGATGATGCGGATCCGCCGTGCCCGTTCGGCGCGCCGGGTTGGCGCGTCGTCGAGCTGCAGGCGGCCGCTGGCGGTGCTCCAGTGTTCCTCGCCGCCCAGCGTTCCGCAGACCCCGCACATGGATACAGCCCGCCAGCGCTGTTACTTTGCGCGCGGAAAGCGCGCAGCAAAGTCATCGGCCATCGCATCCATGGTGACAAAGCGCAC
>CANFTU010000198.1 GCA_947450005.1 Comamonadaceae bacterium
GCGCGCATGTTGTACGAGGTTTTGGGTGATATCTGGGTGGTGCAGCGCAATCCGTATTTGCAGGACGATTTGCTGGATAACCCTAAACGGCGCGCGCAGTTGGTGGACGCTTTGCACCACCGTCTGGGGGAAATCGAAAAGCGCCGCACGCCCGGTACCGAGCCGCAGCGTGACGCGGTGGTCGGCGGTTTGCTGGAGGCCTCGCGCCGCGCGGTGCAGGCATTCGGGGCGTCATTTTCCGAAATGGGCGCGTTGCGGCGCAAGGCGTTGCGGGTCTTGGGGCGATGCACCGCGCGCGACAACATCCAATTCGACGGATTGAGCCGGGTCGCGCATGTGACCGACGCGACCGATTGGCGTGTGGAGTACCCCTTTGTGGTGTTGACCCCGGATAGCGAGAAGGAGATGGCCACGCTGGTCAAGGCCTGCATCGATTTGGGTCTTAGCATCGTGCCGCGCGGTGGCGGCACCGGCTACACCGGCGGGGCCGTACCCCTGACCTGGAAGAGCGTCGTGATTAACACCGAAAAGCTCGACGCTGTCAGCGCCGTCGAGATGCGCCGGTTGCCGGGCCTGGACTTCGATGTGGCCACCGTCTGGAGTGAAGCGGGTGTGGTAACGCAGCGCGTGGCCGATGCGGCCGAGGCGGCGGGCTATGTCTTCGCGGTCGACCCGACATCGGCAGAAGCGTCGTGCATCGGCGGCAACATCGCCATGAACGCCGGCGGCAAAAAGGCCGTGCTCTGGGGTACAGCCCTGGACAACCTGGCGAGTTGGCGCATGGTTACGCCACAGGCGCAGTGGCTGGAGGTGACGCGCATCGGCCATAACCTGGGCAAGATCCATGACGCGGCGATGGTGCATTTCCGCTTGGCGTATTTTGAGGCGGATGGCACAACGCCGGTGCGCAGCGAAGACTTGCACATCCCCGGCGCGAGTTTTCGCAAAGCGGGCTTGGGCAAAGACGTGACCGACAAATTTTTGAGCGGCCTGCCCGGCATTCAGAAAGAGGGTTGCGACGGGCTGATCACCAGCGCACGCTGGGTGGTGCACCGCATGCCAACGCACACCCGCACCGTGTGCCTGGAGTTTTTCGGCCACGCCCGCGATGCGGTGCCCAGCATTGTGGAGATCAAGGACTACATGTTTGCGCAGGCGCAGTACAGTGGCGTGCTGCTGGCGGGACTGGAGCACATGGACGACCGGTATCTCAAAGCAGTGGGCTACGCCACCAAGAGCCGGCGCGGCGCGCAGAGTGGCAACGGTTTGCCCAAGATGGTCTTGATTGGCGATATCGCCGGTGACGATGCCGACGCCGTGGCCCGTGCCGCCTCCGAGGTGGTACGGATTGCCAACGCGCGCGGCGGCGAAGGCTTTGTGGCGATCAGCGCCGAGGCCCGCAAAAAATTCTGGCTGGACCGCAAACGCACCGCGGCGATCAGCCGCCACACCAACGCATTCAAGATCAATGAAGATGTGGTGATCCCATTGCCGCGCATGGGTGAATACACCGATGGGATTGAGCGTATCAATATCGAGCTGTCCTTGCGCAACAAGCTGGCCTTGTGCGATGCCTTGCAGGCTTTTTTTGACGCGGGTCATTTACCGTTGGGCAAAGGTGACGATGCGGCGGAGATGTCTGCATCCGACCTGTTGGAAGAGCGCGTAGCCCAAGCGCAGGCGCTGCTCGCCGGGGTGCGTCTGCAGTGGCAGGCTTGGTTGGATGGCGTGGAAAATTTGTTTCCGCAGTTGCAGGACCACAGCCTGCGCGCCAGTTGGAAGACCCAATTGCTGGCGCCTTTGCAGGCCATCTTCACCGGCGGCGCTTTTGCGCCCATCGTCGCACAGTGCCGCGTGATCCACCAGCGGGTTCTCAAGGGGCGGGTGTGGGCCGCTTTGCACATGCACGCAGGCGACGGGAATGTGCACACCAATATTCCGGTCAACAGCGACGACTACGCCATGCTGCAAACCGCGCACCAGGCGGTGGCACGCATCATGGCTTTGGCGCGTTCATTGGACGGTGTCATCTCCGGTGAACACGGCATTGGCATTACCAAGCTGGAATTTTTGAGTGACGCTGAATTGCAGCCTTTTGCCGATTACAAAGCCCGCATCGACCCGGATGGCCATTTCAATAAAGGCAAGCTCTTGCGGTCCGTTGGCGCGGAGGGCCACTCGCATAACGCCTATACGCCATCGTTCGGTCTGATGGGGCACGAGTCGCTGATCATGCAGCAGAGCGATATCGGTGCGATCTCCGATTCCATCAAAGACTGCCTGCGCTGCGGCAAGTGCAAGCCGGTGTGCGCCACCCACGTGCCGCGCGCCAATTTGCTCTACAGCCCGCGCAACAAGATACTGGCCACCTCTTTGCTGATCGAGGCCTTTTTATACGAAGAGCAAACCCGCCGGGGCATCAGCCTGCGGCATTGGGAAGAATTTGAAGACGTGGCCGACCATTGCACGGTCTGCCACAAGTGCGCCAGCCCCTGTCCGGTGGATATCGACTTCGGTGATGTGACGATGCATATGCGCAATCTGCTGCGCAAAATGGGGCAGAAGTCCTTCCGGCCGGGCAATGCGGCGGCCATGCTCTTCTTAAATGCAACGAATCCGCAATCCATTCAATTCATGCGCAGCGCCATAGTGGATGTGGGCTTCAAAGCGCAGCGCATGGCCAACGATGTGTTCCGTGTCCTGGCACGCAAGCAGACGAAAGCACCGCCCGCCACCGTGGGCAAAGCGCCGCTCAAAGAGCAGGTAATCCACTTCATCAACAAAAAGATGCCGGGCGGTTTGCCCAAGAAAACCGCCCGCGCCCTGCTGGATGTGGAGGATGCGGACTATGTGCCCATCATCCGCAACCCGCAGGCCACCAGCAGCGACAGCGAAGCGGTTTTTTACTTCCCCGGATGCGGCTCCGAGCGCCTGTTCAGCCAGGTCGGCCTAGCAACCCAGGCCATGCTGTGGCACGCCGGCGTGCAAACGGTCTTACCGCCGGGGTACTTGTGCTGCGGCTACCCGCAACGCGCCAGCGGCTTGCAGGACAAGGCCGACAAAATCATCACCGACAACCGCGTGCTGTTCCATCGCGTGGCCAACACGCTCAATTACCTGGACATCAAAACGGTGGTGGTGAGCTGCGGCACGTGTTATGACCAGCTGCAAGGGTATGAATTTGACAAAATTTTCCCTGGGTGCCGCATCGTGGATATCCATGAATACCTGCTGGAAAAGGGCATCACGCTGAACCCGCAGCAGCAGGGCGCTTATTTGTTCCATGACCCCTGCCACAGCCCCATGAAGTTGCAGGAACCCCTGAAAACCGTCAAAGCCCTGGTCGGCGATGCAGTGTTACAAAGTGCGCGTTGTTGCGGTGAATCGGGCACTTTGGGCGTGACCCGGCCGGATATCGCGACCCAGGTGCGTTTTCGCAAAGAAGAAGAATTGCGCAAGGGCGAAGCTGCGTTGCAAGCGCTGGCGCCCCACACCGCCGGTGCGCCCACCAAAATTCTGACCAGTTGCCCGAGCTGCCTGCAAGGCCTGAGCCGCTATGGCAATGACCTTCAAAACGGCTTATTGGAGGCGGACTACATCGTGGTCGAAATGGCCCGCCACATCCTGGGCGCGAACTGGATGCCGGACTACGTGGCGCAGGCCAATGCTGGCGGCATTGAACGCGTGTTGGTCTAGTTGGCTTACATTCGCAGCCTTTGACTGACACACCATGGCCGGCCTGAATAAGAATTCCCCCACGCCTCAAGCGTTGACTGTGCATGCGCAGTCGCGCGTGTTGGAGGTCAGTTTTTCGGACGGAGCGTCTTTTCGCATTCCCTTTGAGCTGATGCGGGTGTATTCGCCGTCCGCGGAGGTGCAGGGACATGGCGAGGGACAGGAGGTCTTGCAGACCGGCAAAAGAATGGTCACGCTGCACAGCCTGGAGCCGGTGGGTAATTACGCCGTGCAGCCCACTTTTTCCGACGGGCACGATACGGGCATTTTTTCCTGGGACTATCTGTATTACCTGGGCGCGCAAGAGGCGACCTTGTGGGCGCAGTACGAAGCCCGCTTGCAAGCCGCAGGACGCGAGCGCGACGGGCCCATGCCCGCCGCCCC
>CANFTU010000199.1 GCA_947450005.1 Comamonadaceae bacterium
CCGGCGACCAGCAAAGCGCGCTGTTCGGTCAGGCCTGCTTCAGCGCCGGCATGGCCAAAAACACCTACGGCACGGGCTGCTTCATGCTGATGCACACCGGCGCGCAGTTCCAGACCTCGGCCAACGGCCTGATCACCACCAGCGCCGCGCAACCCAGCGCGGTACCCGAATTCGCCCTGGAAGGCAGCGTCTTCGTGGGCGGGGCCGTGGTGCAGTGGTTGCGCGACGGCCTGGGCGCCATCCAAAGCAGCGCCGAGGTGCAGGCGCTGGCCGAGTCGGTGCCCGACAACGGCGGCGTGATGGTGGTCCCGGCCTTCACGGGATTGGGGGCGCCCTACTGGAACCCCGAGGCGCGCGGCACCATCACCGGGCTGACGCGCGGCAGCACCCGCGCCCACATCGCACGGGCGGCGCTGGAAAGCATCGCCTTCCAAAGCGCCGCGCTGCTGCTGGCCATGGCACGCGACGCCCAGGCCGCCGGCGCAGCGCCGCTGCGCGAACTGCGGGTGGACGGCGGCGCTTGCGTCAACAATTTGCTGATGCAGTTCCAGGCCGATTTGCTCGGTATCCCGGTACTGCGTCCGCAAGTCACCGAAACCACCGCACTCGGCGCGGCTTATCTGGCGGGTCTGAGCACCGGTGTGTACCAGGGAATCGACGACATCTCTGCACTCTGGCAAATCGAGCGCCGCTTTGAACCATCCATCAGCTCCGCAGCAGCGGCCACGCTGATGCAACGCTGGGAACATGCGGTCCGTCAGGCAACTGCGGCCTGAAACAACAGCAGGCATCGCGTGCACAATCTGCATCCGGCTTTCATGACACCAAGAGGAACAACCATGCACCTGCTTTCCCGCACTGACAAAGTCTTGCGTACCGCGCTGATCGCGCTGGGCGCTGTTGTGGGCTTCGCTGCGCCGCTGGCCGCACAGGCCCAGGGCTATCCCGAGCGGCCAATCCGTTTTGTCGTGCCTTACCCGCCCGGCGGCGGTACCGACGTGGTCGCGCGCATCGTGCAGCCCCGGCTGCAGGCGGTGTTGGGCCAGTCCATCGTGATCGACAACAAGGGCGGCGCCGGTGGGTCCCTGGGCACGGACATCGTCTCCAAAGCCGCGCCCGACGGCTACACCGTGCTCTTCACGCTGAGTTCGCACACCATCAACCCGGCCATATTCCCCAAGCTGCCCTACGACACGCTGAAAGACTTTGAGCCGGTGGGTCTGGTCGCGTCGCTGCCGCAGTTACTCGCCGCCAACCCTGGCGTGCCCGTACGCACCGTGGCCGATCTGGTGGCGCAGGCCAAGGCCGCGCCGGACAAGTTTTCGTTCGCCTCTGTGGGCAACGGCTCGCCCGGCCATCTGGCGGGTGAACTGATGGTGATCCGCACTGGGGCGCAAATGGTGCACATTCCCTACCGCGGTGGCGGCCCGGCTGTCACCGACGTCATGGGCGGCCAGGTACCGCTGATCTGGGTGTCGATTCCCGCCGCAGCGCAACAAGTCAAAGCCGGCAAATTGCGTGCGCTGGCGGTTTCGACTGTGAAGCGCAGCCCCGCGTTCCCCGACGTGCCGACCATGCAGGAAGCGGGCGTCGCTGACTTTGAAGTCGACTCCTGGTACGCCATGCTGGTGCCCGCCAAGACGCCGCGCGCCATCATCGACAAGCTGAACAAAGCCCTCAACACCGTGCTCGCTGAGCCCGCCATCCGCAGCCAATTGCTTGAACAGGGCGCCGACGCGGTGGGCGGCACGCCCGAGGCGCTGGGCAAAGTGATTGCCGCCGAGCTGCCCAAGTGGGCCAAGCTGGCCAAAGACGCCAACATCAAAGCCGACTGAATGCCACACGCCCTGGATTCCGCAGCCGCGCAGGCACACCTTGAGGTCGCGGCGCTGGTAGCCCGCGCGCGCGCGGCGCAAGCCCTTGCCAATGGCTATGACCAAAACCGCGTAGACGAACTGGTTGCCGCTGCCGGCTGGGCCATCATCGAACCCTCGCGCAACCGCACGCTGGCCGAGCTGGCCGTTGCCGACACGGGCGTCGGCAACGTGGAGGACAAAGTCCGCAAAAACCATCGTAAAACCCTGGGCCTGCTGCGCGATCTGCAGGGTGCCAGATCAGTCGGCGTGATCGCCGAAGACGCCGCCAACGGCATCACCGAAATCGCCAGACCGGTGGGGGTGGTCTGCGCGGTCACACCGTCGACGAATCCGGCGGCCACTCCGGCCAACAAAATCATCAACGCGCTCAAGGGCCGCAACGCGGTCATCGTCGCGCCCTCGCCCAAAGGGTGGGCCACCTGCGCCAAGCTGTTGGAGTACATCCACGCCGCCTTTGATCGCATCGGCGCGCCGCGCGATCTGGTGCAGGTCCTGCCGCAGCCGATTGGCAAAGCCGCCACGCTGGCCCTAATGGCGGCTTGCGATCTGGTGGTGGCCACCGGCTCGCAAGCCAATGTGCGCGCAGCCTATGCCAGCGGCACCCCGGCTTTCGGGGTGGGTGCGGGCAACGTGGCGGGCATTGTGGACGAGACCGCCGACCTGGAATTGGCGGCGGCGCGCATCCTGCGCTCTAAGACTTTTGACAACGCGACCAGTTGCTCGTCGGAGAACAGTATCGTCGTGCTGGACGCGGTGCGTGCGCCGCTGCTGGCGGCGCTGCGTGCGGGCGGTGCGGTGCTGCTGAATGCCGATCAAAAAGCCCAGCTTCAGGCACTGATGTGGCCACAAGGCAAGCTCTCAAACGCGGTGATCGGACAAAGTGCCACGGTGATTGCACAGCGCGCCGGCTGGCCCGAGATTGCCGCTTTAGAGCCACGCGTGCTGCTGGTCGAGGAAGACAGCGTCGGCGAGGAACACCCCTTCTCAGGCGAGAAGCTGTGCCCGGTACTCAGCGTGTATGCGGCGGCAGATTTTGAGCAAGCCATGCAGCGGGTCGAAAACATTTACGCCTTCCAGGGCGCAGGGCATTCGGTAGGCTTACACAGCGCGCTGCACCAGCGGGCGCTGGACTTGGGACTGCGCCTGCCGGTGTCTCGCGTGATCGTGGACCAGGCGCATTGCATCGCCACCGGTGGCAGTTTTGACAACGGCTTGCCGTTCTCGCTCAGCATGGGTTGCGGCACCTGGGGCAAAAACAATTTTTCCGACAACATGAACTACCGGCACTACCTCAACATCACCCGCGTGGCGCGCCCGATAGCCGAGCGCATGCCCTCCGAAGAGGATGTGCTGGGCAGCTACTTCGCCCGACACGGACGCGCATGAGCCAGGCCGTCACCGTGCGTGCGCTGATCGCGCACCAGGCCCGCACGCAGCCGCAGGCGCTGTACGCGCTGGCCACGGAGACCGCCGACCGCATCGATTACGCGGGCTTGGAGCAGCAGTGCCAGCGCGTGGCCACGCTGTTGATCGCGCATGGCACGCAACCTGGCGACACGGTGTCGCTGGTCATGCCCAACGGCTTGAACACCCTGCGTCTGCTGCTTGGTGCGCTGCACGGCGGCTGGTGCGTGAATCCGGTCAACCTGTTGTCCAGCGCAGAGCAAATGCGCTATGTGCTGGACCACAGCGACTGCAAACTGGTGATTGCCAGCCCCGAGTGGGCGGACACAGTGCGCGCGGTGATCGCCACGCTGGCCCGCCCGGTGGCGCTGCTGGTGTGCAGCGCCGACCACGACGCTGCACACGCGCTGCTGCCCGACCATGGCACGGCAACGCCGGAACCGGCAGCCGATGCGATGGCCTTACTGATGTACACCTCGGGTACCACCGGTGTGCCAAAAGGCGTCATGCTGACCCAAGCCAATCTGGCCGCCAACGCGCACAACATCAGCCGCGAACACGGGCTGACCCCGCTCGACCGCGTGCTGGCCGTGCTGCCGCTGTACCACATCAATGCGTTTGCCGTGACCATGCTCGCTCCGCTGGCGCACGGCGGCAGCCTGGCCATGCCGCCCCGGTTTTCAGCCGGCAGCTTCTGGCAACAAGCCACCCGCAGCGCCTGCACCTGGATCAACGTGGTGCCCACCATGATCTCGTATCTGCTCGAAGGCGAGGCGCCGCCGCTGGAGACCTTGCGCGGCATCCGTTTTTGCCG
>CANFTU010000200.1 GCA_947450005.1 Comamonadaceae bacterium
GCGCGGTGGCGGGCTTCGCGGGCGGCGCGCCGCTCGGCAGCGGGGCTGGGGCTGTAGGTGGCGGGATTTTTGGCCTTCCACGCCGCCGATTGCACGGTGGGCAGCCAGGGCGTGCGCCGCGCGGGCACGGGGATGGACAGGGCGCCGCTCAGGTACTGGCCGGTGAGCGACTGCGGCTGCGCGCAAATTTCGGCAACCGTGCCCTGCGCCATGACGCGCCCCCCGTGTACGCCAGCGCCGGGGCCCATGTCGATCACATGGTCGGCGGCGCGGATCATGTCTTCATCGTGCTCGACCACCAGCACGCTGTTGCCGATGTCGCGCAGGTGCTTGAGGGTGCCGATCAGGCGTTCGTTGTCGCGCTGGTGCAGGCCGATGCTGGGCTCATCCAGCACATACATCACGCCGGTCAGGCCCGAGCCGATCTGGCTGGCCAAGCGGATGCGCTGCGACTCGCCGCCGCTCAGCGTCTCGGCGCTGCGGTCCAGGCTGAGGTAATTGAGGCCCACGTCGTTCAAGAACTTCAAACGCAAACCAATCTCGCGCACCACCTTGGCCGCAATCTCGGCCTTGGCACCGTGCAATTGCAGGCCCTCGAAATAGGCTTGCGCCTCGGCCAGCGTGGCGTGACTGATCTCGAAAATCGCCCGCGCCTGCGCGCCCTCGCCCAGGCGCACATGGCGGGCTTCGGCGCGCAGTCGGCTACCACCGCAATCCGGGCAGAGCTGCACGGCGCGCATGCGGCCCAGGTCTTCGCGAACCAGCGCCGAATCGGTCTCGTGGCAACGCCGCTGCATGTTCGGGATGATTCCCTCAAACGGGTGCTTTTTGCTCACCCGCTTGCCCTTGTTGTCACCCGAGTCGAGCACGTAGCTGAATTTCACATCCTCGGTTCCCGAGCCGAACAAGATGACGTGGCGCACATGCGCGTCCAGCGCCTCGAAGGGCGTGTCCACGTCAAAGCGGTAATGCCGCGCCAGGCTCTCCAGCATCGCGAAGTAATAACCGTTGCGCCGGTCCCAGCCTTTGATCGCGCCGCTGGCCAAACTCAGCGTGGGAAAGGCCACCACCCGCGCCGGGTCGAAGTAGTCCTGCGCACCCAGACCGTCGCAGGACGGGCAGGCCCCGGCGGGCGAGTTGAACGAGAACAGCTTGGGCTCCAGCTCGCCCACGGCGTAGCTGCACTGCGGGCAGGCAAAGCGCGCGTTGAACACATGCTCCACCGGCGCGTCTGCGCCCATCTCCACCACCAATGCCCTGCCATCGGCCAGGCGCAAGGCGGCTTCAAAGCTTTCAGCGAGGCGCTGTTTGAAGGCGTCGTATTCGGCTGGTTCGGTGGCCTCTTGCGGGCGGGCGCGGACCTTGAGGCGGTCAATCACCACGTCCAGGTCGTGCTTCTCGGTTTTTTTGAGGACCGGCAGGTCATGGCCCTCGTACACCGTGCCGTTCAAACGAAAGCGCACAAAGCCCTGCGCTTGCATCTGGGCAAGCAGCTCGGTGAACTCGCCTTTTTTCTCGCGCGCCACCGGGGCCAGCACCATCAAGCGGGTGTCGGCCGGCCAGGCCAGCACGGTGTCGACCATCTGGCTGACACTTTGCGCCTGCAAAGCCAGGCCGTGGTCGGGGCAAAAGGGCGTGCCGGCGCGGGCGAAGAGCAGGCGCAGGTAATCGTGGATTTCGGTCACCGTGCCGACCGTGGAACGCGGGTTGTGCGAGGCGGCTTTTTGTTCGATGGAAATGGCGGGCGACAGGCCCTCTATCAGGTCCACATCGGGCTTGTCCATGAGCTGCAGAAACTGCCGCGCGTAGGTGGACAGGCTTTCCACATAGCGGCGCTGGCCTTCGGCGTACAGGGTGTCAAAGGCCAGGCTGGACTTTCCCGAGCCGCTCAAGCCGGTGATCACCACCAACTGGTTGCGCGGGATGTCGAGGTCGATGTTTTTGAGGTTGTGCGTGCGTGCGCCGCGGATGCTGATGCGCTGCTGGCGCGCCACCGTACCGAGGTAGTTCCCGTCCAGATCAATGCGGTCAGTGGGTGCGTTCAAGGTAGGCCAGCCGTTCCAAAAATCAAATTCCTGCGGGCGCAGGCAAACCGGTGATGATAAAGACAAGCCCCCGGTTCTCCAAGGGTGCCGGTTCACAAGTTGCATAATCGATTTTCAATTTGGAGAAAACCATGGCATCCGTGAACAAAGTGATCTTGTTGGGCAATTGCGGGCGCGACCCGGAAATCCGTTATCTGCCGTCGGGTCAGGCGATCGCCAGCCTGAGCATTGCCACCAGCACCCGCCGCAAAGACAAAAACACCGGCGAATCGGTTGAAGACACACAGTGGCACCGCGTCACTTTTTATGACCGCTTGGCCGAGATCGTGGGCGAATATGTCAAGAAGGGCACGCCGCTGTACGTGGAAGGCCGCCTGAAGTACGGCAAGTACACCGACCAGGCCGGCGTCGAGAAATACACCACCGACATCATCGTCAGTGAATTGCAGTTGCTGGGCGGACGCGAAGGACGGGGCGAGCCGCAGTCCGAGGGCAACAGCGCCCCGCGCCGCGCTCCGGTGGCCGCAGCCCCGGCACCCGCCAGCCGCCAAGCCCCGGCCGCGCGCCCGGCCAGCGGCTTTGATGACATGGACGACGATATTCCGTTCTGAGGCGACACCGGGCGGGCCTGCTTGCAAGAGGCTATTCATGCGCCCACTGTCACTTCGGTCCATCAGCCGGAAGGCCCAGTTGCGCCTCCTGCTGCTCGCAGCGTTGCTGGCCTGGCAGCCCGGTTCAGCGCTGGACTACCCGGCGATGGCAGAAGCAGTCGCCCAGCGCTGGGGTACGGCGGGCGCCAACAGGGTCAAAAGCTGGCAGGCCATGCTGCAAGAGGGTTTGCGACCCGATAGCTCGGAATCAGAGCGGCTGGCCCTGGTCAACACGTTTTTCAATAAAAACATCCGCTTCGGCACAGACCCGGAAGTCTGGGAACAAGTGGATTACTGGGCCACACCCCTGGAAACCTTGGGTCGCGGCGCGGGAGACTGCGAAGACTTCGTCATCGCCAAATACTTTTCCCTGCTGGCGGTGGGCGTCCCGGAACCGAAATTGCGCTTCGTCTATGTGCGGGCCGTGGTCGCCCATGGTCGGGTCTTCGGGGTGGAGCCGCACATGGTGCTGGCTTATTACAAGTCCCCCGGCGCCGAACCTCTGGTACTGGACAACTTAACAAGTATTATTGCAATTGCCTCGCAGCGCAGCGATTTGACGCCGGTGTACAGCTTCAACAAAGAGGGCTACTTCAACGGTGTTTTGCGGACTGCGATGAGCCGGGGTACGCGTTTGTCGCGCTGGGAGGACCTTCTTCTGCGGTCAACGAACGAGGGGTTTTAGGGAAGCGCACAGCGCAGGGAGAAAAAAGTGTCGATCTACCGGCAGTTATGGCTGGCCACGATAGCCAGCATGGCGCTCGTCCTAGGCGGTGCCTTGTTGGCTTCGATGCTGGGTGCACGCGATTACATGAAATCGCAACTCTCGCTGAAAAACCATGACAACGCCGTCGCGCTGGCGCTCATGCTCGGCGGGGAAAATTCGGATCCGGTCAAAACCGGCCTGCTGGTCGCGTCTCTTTTTGACAGCGGGCACTACGAAGAGATCCGCATTCTGGACCCGCAGGGCAAGCGTGTGGTCGAACGCCAAAGCGCGCCAGCGACCGCACAGGCTCCCATGTGGTTTGTGAACCTGCTCCCCATTACTGCGGCCAGCGGCCACGCCAACATCACATCGGGCTGGGTCGATGCCGGAAGCGTGCTGCTGCGCAGCGACAGCCGCTTTGCTTACCAGGCGCTGTGGGATACAGCCATTCAGACCGCACTGGCGGCCGCTGCGGCCACCATGCTCTGCGGCCTCTTAGCCACCTGGGTGTTGCGCCGCATACGCCAACCGCTGCGGGCCGTGACGCAACAAGCCCGGGCCATCAGCGAGCGGCGGTTTGTCACCATGGCGCTGCCGTCCGTTCCCGA
>CANFTU010000201.1 GCA_947450005.1 Comamonadaceae bacterium
AGTGGAAAGCACGCGGCGTGGCCGAGGGCAAAGAGTATTCGATACTCACCGCCGAAATTGCCCGCGCCACCTTTGGCATGACGCCCGTCGAACACAGCCAGCTTAAGGGCTTGGACGTGGTGAAGACCGGCAACAACCTGCGCGACCACATGACCGATCTGGAGTTGATCTTCACCATGCTGGGCGAGGCCAGCACCACCGAGATTGCCCGCCGAAGCGACGCTCTGGGATTTGATGAGAACCGCACTTCCGCCAAAGAGGGCGGGAAGATTGCCGGCAACGCCCGCAAAGCGCTAGAGGCCAAAACGGGTAAGAAGGTGGTGAGCAAAGCCAACTACCTGACCACAGCCCCTTCGCCCGTTTTGCTGGATGCGCCCAAACCGGCACCGCCGAGCAAGCCCAAAGTTCGGGTGAAGTCAAAGGTGCCCAAGGGCGCGTAGCTTAACGCGCCGTACGGTAGCCCCCCACGCCCTTCACATAAGCCAACAACTCCTCAAAAAACGGATCGCTGCAAAGCGTGGACGAATCGCCCACCAGCAGCAGCTTGCGCCGTGCGCGGGTCATGCCCACGTTCATGCGGCGGATGTCTGACAGGAAGCCGATCTCGCCTTGGGGGTTGCTGCGCGTCAATGTGATGGCAATGATGTCGCGCTCCTGGCCCTGAAACGAATCGACGGTGCCCACGCTGAGCCTGCGTTGCAGCGTCAAACTCAGCAGCAGTCGAATATTTGCCATACAAACGTATGGATTTTTTTATGGCTTAATGCTAGGATGAACCATGACTGCAGCTCAATTCGAATGGGATGACAACAAGGATGCTGAAAACCAGGCCAAGCATCAGGTGTTATTCCGGGACGCGCAAGCCGCATTCGCTGATCCGCACCGTGTTATCGCCAAAGACCTGGCGCACAGTGAATCCGAAGAGCGTTTTTACTGTATCGGCAAAGCGGGTGGCGGCATCTTGACGGTGCGCTTCACCTACAGGCGCAAAGTCATTCGAATCATTGGGGCAGGCTATTGGCGTAAAGGAAAGGCAATTTATGAAAAAGAAGATCGTTTACACGAATGAGCCCATGGGCGATGTTGAGGTGGTTGCGGATTTTCTACCCTCTCCTGCCGAGCTGGCGTTCAAGGAAGATGGCGTGAAAGTCACGCTGGCCTTGAGCAAGAGCAGCGTGGATTTTTTCAAGTCTGAGGCATCCAAGCACCACACCCAGTACCAACGCATGATCCGCCGCTTGCTGGATTCATACGTTGAAGCTCAAAGCACCGTTAACACCAAGGCGAAACCCACTGTGCGCAAGCGCGCAGCTATTTAGATCTAAGGCCCCAAAAACGGATGGCTGCAAAGCGTGGACGAATCACCCACCAGCCGTCAACGGCACCATGCGCAACACGGCACGCGCTCCCACTGCGCTGGCAAAACGTTGGACGGTTCGCATGGATGGCGTGCCCCTGCCACTTTCGATGCGAGCCACCACGCTTTGGGTCGTGCCCATGCGTGCGGCCACATCGTTTACCAAACCTCCAGCTTCAACCCTTGATTCACCCCAGTTGGCACTTGCGCAAACGCCTTGTCACGGCTGACCAGGGTTAGGTCCAAGGCCAAAGCGTGGGCCGCGATCATCATGTCAAAGTCGCTGAGCTTGATGCCCTGGGCTTCCAGCGTGCCGCAAAACGCGCCGTAGCGGGTTGCAACGTCTTCATCCCACGGCAACACGTCCATTCGCAGCAGCACTTGGGTCAAGGCGTTTCGCAAACGCACGGGTTGGCCTTTGCGGTGCAAGCCGTATTCAAGTTCTGCAAGCGTCACGCTGGATATGACGGCCTGCCCCACCGGAACCTTGATAAGTTGAGACAGCAACGTGGCATCGCGCCCCTGCATGATGTGGCTGACCACGTTGGTGTCGAGCATGTAGCGCTCGCTCATTCTTTGAAGCCTTCAAAGGGGTCCCGCCGCGCGCGGCCTGGACGGCGTTCAAGAACCAGGTCTTCGTCCTTGTTGAGGGCCACCGCGTCGAGCAAACCTTGCCAATCCCTTGGCTTACGCGACAGCACCACATCACCCGTCACGGGGTCGTGGCGAATGAAGACTTCGGCGACATCAAAGCGGAATTCCAGCGGCAGGCGAACCGCCTGGCTGCGTCCCGTAGCAAATATCTTGGCAGTTTGGTGCATTGTTATCTCCTCCCGGTTGAATGGTAGGTCTCATGATATGTACCAAGTATGTGGCTGTCAACCCGAAGATCCGCAGCCTGCAGCGCCCGCTGCGGCGCTATTTACCGACGATCTGGTTGAGCTTGTCGGCCTCGAAGCATTCGATGCGCGCGGCGTCTTCGGGCAGCGTGAGCCGCTGCTGCTTGCAGAGCTGGTCCAAGGCCTGCCAGATCAGCGCAATTTGTTTGTCTTGCGTGGCGGCACTGTCGATCAGGCCGCGTAGCGCCTGGCTCACAGGGTCGTCTTCCTGCGTGATGCCGTAGGCACTGAACGCGGGCTGCGGGCTGGTCACATCGGCGCTCTCGCCGGCTTTGCTCTGGATGATGCGCGCTGGGATACCCACGGCAGTCGCCCCGGCGGGAACGGGTTTGATCACCACCGCGTTGCTGCCGATCTTGGCGCCGTCCCCCACTTCGAAACCACCAAGAATCTTGGCCCCGGCGCTCACCACCACGTCTTTGCCCAGCGTGGGGTGGCGTTTAGCGCCTTTATAGAGCGAGGTACCCCCCAGAGTCACACCCTGATAAATCGTGCAACCGTCGCCGATCTCTGCGGTCTCTCCCACCACCGTGCCCATGGCATGGTCGAAAAACACGCGCTCGCCAATCGTGGCGCCGGGGTGGATTTCAATGCCGGTCAAAAAGCGGGCGATATGCGAGGTAAACCGGCCCAGCCACTTGAAGCCATGGGTCCAGAACCAGTGCGCGGGGCGGTGCAGAACGACTGCATGCAGGCCTGGGTAGCAGGTGATGACCTCCCAGGTGCTGCGGGCTGCGGGGTCGCGATCCAGAATGCACTGGATGTCAGAACGGATGCGGGAAAACATGCCGGCGAGTCTATCCCGCCGTTCCGTCCGACGGCGCAGGCGGGGTTGTTGCGGCGCGCAGGCGCGCACGCTGCTGCAGCGCAGCCTTGGCGATGCCGCGCAAGATATGCACCTCTTCCTGGGTGATAGCAGCGCGGTTAAACAGCGCGTTCAAGCGCGGCATCAGCTTTTTAGGTGCGGCCGGATCGAGGTATTCCAGCGCCACCAGACCTTCCTCCAAGTGCGCCAGCATGCCAGCGACCTGCGCGGCATCTGCTGGATGCGCCGGGTTGGCAGCCGCAGCCGGTGCGGCCTGCGGCGCATCAAAGCCACCCAACGCCAGCCGCCATTCATACGCAATCACTTGCAGCGCCGCGCCGATGTTGAGCGAGCCGAATTGCGGATTGCTGGGGATGCTCAGCGCCACATGGCAGCGGTACACATCCTCGTTGCGCATACCAAAGCGCTCGGATCCGAACAAAAAAGCGGTCCGGGGCAGCGCCGCAGGGTTGTGACCCGGCGCCTCACTCAGCAGGTGCGCAAAGTGCGCGCGCGGACTGCGGGTGGGCGGGCCGAAATCACGCGGCGTCATGGCCGTGGCGCAAAGGTGGGTCACGCCATCGAGCGCTTCGTCCAGGGTTTCCACGATGCGGCACTTTTGCAGCACATCCAGTGCGCCACTGGCCCGCTGTATGGTTTCTTCGCGGCGCAGCACATTGGGCCAGCGCGGGGCCACCAACACGAGGTCCTCAAACCCCATGGTCTTCATGGCGCGGGCGGCGGCGCCCACGTTGCCGGCGTGGCTGGTGTGGATGAGGATGAAGCGGGTCTGCACAGTACGGCGAATAGAATCGCCGCCATTGTCGCCGCCCCGAGCGGCTTGTTCCCGCGCCCGGCATAGTCCTGGCGCGCCACCGCGTTCTTTCACCACATCTATGTCACCCAATCTGCACCCCATGGTCAAC
>CANFTU010000202.1 GCA_947450005.1 Comamonadaceae bacterium
CTGGTGGCGCTATGGCAATCGGTAGGTTTTTGTCACGGGGTTTTGAACACCGACAACATGAGCATCTTGGGCCTGACGCTGGACTACGGTCCTTTCCAGTTCCTGGATGCGTTTGACCCTGCGCATATTTGCAACCACTCCGACACCCAGGGCCGCTACGCCTTCAACCGCCAACCGGGCGTGGTGTACTGGAACCTGTTTTGCTTGGGCCAGGCGCTGCTGCCCCTGATTGGAGACCACGACGCCACGGTGGCGGTGCTGGAAACCTTCAAACCCACCTACGCGCATGCTTTTGATCTGGCCATGGCGCGCAAGCTGGGTTTCACAGCAGCCGATCCCGCGCTCACACCGCTGCACACCAGCGCGCTGGAGTTGCTGGCTGCGCAGCGCGTGGACTTCACCCTGTTCTGGCGGCGCCTGAGCCTGCGTGCGGCCGGCCTGGAGGACAGCGCGCAACGCGTACAGGATTTGTTCATCGACCCCAGCGCTGCCTTGGCCTGGCTGGACACCTTTGACCGTGCGCATGCCCAACTGCCCGCGCTGTCGCAGCCTCTTTCTATGCTGCGCACCAATCCCGCCGTGGTCTTGCGCAACCACCTGGGCGAACTGGCCATACGCGCCGCGCAGGGTGGCGACTTCGCCCCGCTTGCGCAGCTACAAAGCGCGCTGGATACGCCCTTTGATGAGCCGCTTGCCCATCCGCAATTCATTGCGCTGCCGCCCGATTGGGCACAGGAAATTGAAATCAGTTGCAGCTCCTGAACACCTCTTTTTTCAACCTCCTACCTCCTACCTCTTTCTCCATGCCACCTTCCATCCAGAAAACCGACGCGCAATGGCGCGAATTGCTTGCCGCCAAAGGTGCCGAGCCTGCCGCCTTTGAGGTCACACGCCACGCTGCCACCGAACGGCCTTTCACTGGCCGCTATGAAACGCAATGGGCCAGCGGCGTGTACCGCTGCATATGCTGCGACGCCAAGCTGTTTGAATCCGACACCAAATTTGACGCCGGATGCGGCTGGCCCAGCTTTCACACACCCGCTGATCCAACTGCCATCACCGAGCACCGCGACACCACGCTGGGCATGGTGCGGATTGAAACGGTCTGCACCCAGTGTGGAGCGCATCTGGGCCATGTGTTCAACGACGGCCCTGCACCCACCGGGCTGCGCTACTGCATGAATTCGGCATCCTTGCAATTTGAAGCAGCCAACCCCGACGCTGAAACCCCACCATGAAACTGCTGCTCGATTTCTTTCCCATCCTGCTGTTTTTTGTCAGCTACAAGCTCAGCGACATCTACACCGCAACCGCCGTCCTGATGGCCGCGACCACGGTGCAAATGGCCGTGATTTATCTGCGCGAACGCAGCCTGCAGACCATGCACAAAATCACCTTGGCGCTGGTGCTCGGTTTTGGTGCACTCACACTCGGGCTGCACGATGAGCGCTTTATCAAATGGAAGCCCACGGTGCTGTACAGCGCCATGTCGCTGGGCCTGGCCTTCGCGACGTGGGGATTGAAAAAATCGCCCATCAAGGGCCTGCTGGGCAGCCAACTTCAGCTTCCGGATGCGGTGTGGGCGCGGCTGAATATGGCCTGGGTTTTTTATTGCGCATTCATGGCGCTGGCCAACGCGTACGTAGCGCAGTATTTCAGCACCGAAGAATGGGTCAACTTCAAACTCTGGGGCTATGTATTCCCATTGACTTTCATTCTGGGCCAAGGCATCTACATCGCCCGCCACATGCCAACGCCCCCCGATGAAGAGGCCGCCCCATGAGTGAGATCCGCGCCACCGATATCGAAGCGCGCCTGCGGGAGCATTGCGCCCCCAGCGCCCTGGAAGTGCTGGACGAAAGCGCCGAGCACGCCGGCCACGCTGGTGCGGACGAAAGCGGCATAGGCACCCATTTCCGAGTGCGGATTGCTTCACCTTTATTTACCGGCCTGCCACGGGTGGCCCGCCACCGCCTTGTGTATGATGCTTTGCAAGGTTTTCCGGAGCGTGGCCTGCACGCCCTGGCAATTGAAATTCTGGCCTGATCGGCCTGCCTGACATCAACCCCAAATCTCCCGTTTTTTTCCAACCTTTTAAGGAATTCGCATGACTACGTACTTCACCCGCACCGCTTTGGCCGCGCTGCTCGCAGCGAGCTGCATCAGCGGCATGGCGCAAAACATCGCCATCGTCAACGGCAAAGCGGTGCCCTCCACGCGACTGGAGGCGATGTTGCGTCAAATGGAGCGCGCCGGCCGTCCTGCGCCCCCCGACGCTGCCGCGCAGATCAAAGACCGTTTGGTGCTGTTTGAAATCATCAGCCAGGAAGGCCAGAAGCGCGGACTCGACGCGACCGACGAATTCAAGTCGCAGGTGGAGTTGCTGCGCCAGAACCTGCTGGTCAACGACGTGATGGCCGACTTCCAGAAAACCCACGCGCCCACCGATGCCGAGGTCCAAGCCGAATACGACAAATTTGCAGCCGCGAATGGTGGCAAGGAATACAAGGCCCGCCATATCCTGGTCGAGAAAGAAGACGAAGCCAAGAAAATCATTGCGCAGCTGAAAAAGGGTGGTAAGTTTGAAGACATCGCCAAAAAGTCGTCCAAAGACACCGGTTCGGGCGCCAAAGGCGGCGAACTCGATTGGGCCGGCCCGGCGTCTTACGTGAAGGAATTTGCGGAGGCCATGGTGGCACTGGGCAAAGGTAAAACCAGCGAAGCGCCAGTTAAATCCCAATTCGGTTTCCACATCATCCGCGTAGACGATGTGCGTGAAGCGCAGCTCCCCAAGATCGAAGAGGTTAAGCCCCAAATCGTGCAGCAGTTGATGCAGCAAAAGAGCAGCGCTTATATCGAAGAACTACGCGCCAAGGCCCGTATCGAGTAAGGCATAACCCCCCGGCACCAGCAGGCGCCGCCCCATAAAAGCCCGGTTTTTACCGGGCTTTTTTTCTTGGAGGGCCAACAAAGTGCTGATTTCTCCCCCAGGCGGGGGATAGCCCCCCACGGTGCCGATAGAAAAATGTGCCCGCGATGACAAGTCCTGCTGCTTCGTGCTACGGGCCCGCCGCATTCTTCGTCTTGCCAGGGAGCATTGAATTCACGCACACGCCTCACTCAACCGGATCTCCCGCCTCGTCTGGAGCGCAGTTTTTCAGACCTGGGTGGTGGCCTCCGAGTTGGCGCGCGGGCGGGGCAAGAGCAATGCAATCCCCCTGCTCAGCGCCGCGCTGTTAGTCAGCTTGGTCGGCGGCAGCGGTGGCCTGTGGGCTGCGCCCCAGGGCGGGCAAGTCGTCTCGGGCAACGGCAGCATCGGCGCCAGCGGTTCCACCACCACCATCAACCAAGCCAGTGACAAACTGTCCATTAACTGGCAAAGCTTCAACGTTGCCAAGTCCGAGACCGTCAACTTTGTCCAGCCGTCTGCCAGCGCGCTGGCCGTTAACCGCATTCTGGATACCCAGGGCAGCCAGATTCTGGGCAAGATCAACGCCAACGGCCAGATTTGGCTCATCAGCCCCAACGGCGTGATCTTTGGCAAAGATGCCCAGATCAACGTCGGCGCTCTCGTAGCCTCCACCCTCAACCCGGATGACGCCTCTATCGGCAGCGCGCGCACCACCTTCAGCGGCTTCAGCACGGCGGGCGTGGTGAATCTGGGCAGCATCAACGCCGCCCAAGGCGGCTACGTGGCGCTTTTGGGTCACAGCGTATCCAACCAAGGCAGCATCAGCGCGCCCGGCGGGACCGTGGCGCTGGGTGCGGGCAGCGCGGTAAGCCTGAACTTTGCAGGCAGCAAACTGCTGGGCCTAGAGGTCACCCGCAACCAGATCAACGCCTTGGCGGAGAACGGGGGGCTGATTCAGGCCGATGGCGGGCAGGTGCTGCTCAGCGCCGGTGCGCGCGACAGCCTGCTGGCCAGTGTGGTGAACAACACCGGTGTGATTCAGGCGCGGACGGTGCAAGAGCA
>CANFTU010000203.1 GCA_947450005.1 Comamonadaceae bacterium
ACATGCAAAAGCGTTTTGACCAACCCGCCATGGGCAACCTGATCACCTTTGAGGCGGCGGCGCGCACGGGCAGCTTTACCAAGGCCGCGCTGGAGCTGGCGGTCGGGCAACCGGCGGTAAGCCATGCCATTCGCCTGCTGGAGGACGAGCTTGGCGTGGTGCTGTTCGCACGGCGCCACAAAGGCGTAGAGCTAACCGAGGCGGGGCGTTACCTGCTGGAACAGGTCAGTTTGGGGCTGACGCTGATGGACCAGGCTCTGCGCGAGGTGCGCAGCATGACGCCCGGCCACCAGGTCACTCTGGCGGTATCCACGGCCACCGCCACCTGGTGGCTGATGCCGCGCATTGCGCGTTTCAAGCAGCAGCACCCCGACATTGAGTTGCGCTGCATCACCACCGATATCGATCTGGACTTGGAGCGCGAGCGCATTGACCTGGCCATCACCCTGGGTAGCGGTGAATTCGCGCAGCACGCCCGCTGGCGCTTTGTGGACGAGGAAGTGTTTGCGGTCTGCAGCCCGGCCTTTTTACGCGCCAATCCGCAGTTGCAAAGCCCGCAAGATCTCGCCAACAGCACCTTGCTGCACTTGGAAGAGCGTTATCGCCCGCGGGTGGATTGGTCGCTGTGGCTGGCGCGGTTTGGCGTCAGCGCGGCCCGCGCCGGTAAGGCGCTGACCTTTAATGACTATTCCATCGTGTTGCAAGCGGCGTTGGAGGGCCAGGGACTTGCGTTGGGTTGGCGTCACATCGTGGAGCCGTTGATTGCGCAAGGTCGCCTAGTGCGTCCCGTTCCCCACAGCGTGACCACCAATCAGCCGATGTACATCGTGGCGTCGCGTGCCGGACGAGCGCGCAACGATGTGATGGCCTTAAAGGACTGGCTGGTCGGCGAGGCGGCGCAGGACCTGGTGCCCGCTACCCGCTGATACCTCGCTAGCCCCCGTGCGGAGGCCTGCCGCGCGCGTTCGGTCTGTCGATTTCTTATCAAATTGGAAATAAATAGGTCGATAGACTAGTTGGCACTTATTCATATTCGTTGGAAACCCGATGCGTATTGCCAATTCTTGGCGAAGCGTCCTGTTGCTGGCCTTGTGCAAAGCCGTTCCAACCTGGGCGGCGCAGTCACTGCCGGATGCTGGTTCTTTGCAACAGGGTGCGCCCATGGATCCTCCCGCGCGGCTGCCGGTCCCCGGCAGGCTCCTGCCGGACCAAGCCGCAAGCGAAGCCCCCGCCGAAGCGGGTCCCATGGTCACCGTACGCCGCTTTGTGCTGGACGCACGCGTCTCCTTGGATGCGGCTGTGCTGCAGGCCGCCATCGCCCCCTATCTGAACCGCCCGCTGAACTACCAGGATTTGCTGGCCGCAGCGCGCGCCGTGGCGCTGGCTTACCGGCAAGCGGGTTGGGTGGTGAGCGCGGTACTCCCCGAGCAAGACATTGGCGACGGCGAGGTGCGCATCGCCGTCGCTCACGCGGTATTCGGTGGCGTGGCCATGCGCGGTGGCGAGGCTGTGGGGCTGCGGATCCAGGATGTCGAGGCCTATGTCACCACACAACAAACCCCTTTGCAGCCCCTGCGCACCAATGGGCTGGAGCGCGCGCTCTTATTGATAGACGACCTTCCCGGCCTCAGCGCCACCGGCGTTTTGCGCGCCGGCCAGTACGCCGGAGAAACCGACCTGCTGGTGCAACTGGAGCCCACCGATCGCCAGAGCGGTGAGCTGAGCCTGGACAACGCCGGCGCACGCTCCACCGGCTACCAGCGCGCCATGGGCAATTGGAGCAAGGCCGGCGTGTTGACCCGTGGCGATCAATTCAGCGCCAACCTCATCCACACCTTCACGTCCTACCAATCCGACGGCAGCGACTACCAGCGCCTGGGCTACAGCCTGCCCTTGGGCTATGACGGATTGCGCTTGGCGCTGGGTGGCAGTGTCTTCTCGTACCGCTTGGTGTCCTCGGAGTTTTCCGGGCTGGGCTTTTACGGGAACTCCGATGCCTGGGACATGGAGCTGACCTACCCGCTGGTGCGCCACCAGAACAAGAACCTCTACCTCATGGCCCGCGCGGAGCACAAGCATTTTGACAACCAGGGTGCCGGCACCACGGTCTCGCGCTACCGGGTTGAGGAGCGGTCCTGGGGCGTGCGCGGCAATCTGTATGACGCGTTGGGCGTGGGCGCATCCTCTTCGGGCAGCCTGATCGTCAGCTCCGGCCTGCTGGACTTGCGGGACTCACCCACCCAAAGCACAGACGCCACCACCACCGCCGCCAACGGCACCTTCACCCGCTTGCGCTACAGCCTCTCCCGTGACCAGGGCCTGGGCCGGGGCCTCTCGGTGTTTGCGGCCATCAACGGCCAAACTGCAGACAAAAACCTGGACTCCAGCGAGAAGTTCTATCTGGGTGGCAGCAACGGGGTGCGGGCCTACCCGTCGTCGGAAGGCTCGGGCTACCAGGGCTTTGTGCTCAACCTGGAGGCGCGCTGGAAGCCCACAGCGGACTGGCAACTCGTCGCGCTGTATGACTACGGCTATGTCACTGTCAACCACGACAACAGCTACTCCGGCGCGTCCACGCTGAACGAATACGCCTTAAAGGGCTACGGCCTGTCCGCCGCCTGGCGCGGTGAGCGCAAGCAGACCCTGGCGCTGACCTGGGCGCGGCGCATCGGCGACAACGCCAACGCCACCACGGCGGGCAACGACCAAGACGGCACCTACTACCGCGAGCGCTTCTGGTTCACCGCCAGCATGGCCTTTTAAGAACCAGCGCGTGCCATGAACCGGTTCCAACGTACCCCATTAGTCGCCGCATTGGCCATGGCGGGCCTTGCGCAGGCGGGTGCCCCGGCTCCCACGCAATTGCCCACCGGCGGCAGCGTGGTGGCCGGCACGGCCAGCATCGGCAGCACCGTGGGCACCAACAGCGCCAGCATGACCATCACCCAAAGCAGCCAGCGCGCGGTGGTCGATTGGACCCGCTTTGATGTGGGCAGCGCCGCGCAGGTGAACTTTGTGCAACCCAGTGCCAGCAGCGTCACGCTCAACCGTGTGTTGAGCAGCGACCCCAGCCAGATCTTCGGGCGCATCAGCGCCAACGGCCAGGTCTTTCTGACCAACCCCTCTGGCGTGTACTTCGCCCCCGGCGCAAGTGTGGACGTGGGCGGCCTGGTCGCCACCACCCACAGCATCGGCAACGATGCCTTCATGGCCGGCAGCAACAGCTTCAGCCGAAACGGCGCAACCGGCACCGTACAAAACGACGGCACCTTGACCGCCGCGTTGGGCGGCTACATCGCCTTGCTCGCGCCCACGGTGCGCAACCAGGGCGTGGTGGTGGCCAAGCTGGGTACGGTAGCCCTGGCTGCTGGGGAGACCTTCACCCTGCACATGGACGGCGCGAACGCGCTCACCGGGCTGGAGGTGACGGCCTCCACCATCGCCAGCCTGGTGGACAACGGCCTGGCGGTGCAAGCGCCTGGCGGACTCATCATCTTGTCGGCGCAGGCGCTGGACCGGGTGCAAGGCGGCGTGGTCAATAACAGCGGCGTACTGCAAGCCAACGGGCTGGTGAACGACGGCGGACGGATCATGCTGCGGGCATCGAACAAGATCAGCCACAGCGGCAGCATCACGGCCGATGCCGTCGGCGCAGGCAAGGGCGGCACGGTCACGCTGATTGCCGACTTGGCCAATGCCGCCAGCGTCACCGAGGTCAGCGGCAGCATCTCGGCCAAAGGAGGGGATGCAGGCGGTGACGGTGGCTTTATCGAGACCAGCGCCAGCAAGGTGCGCTTTGGCGACAACATGGCCATCAGCACCTTGGCAGCAGCAGGCCTGGGCGGGCGCAACGGAACCTGGTTGATTGACCCCACCGACTTCACCATCGCCTCCAGCGGCGGCGACATGACCGGGACGGCGCTGGGCACCTCGCTGGCCAGCAGCAACGTCACGATTTACAGC